>CAZKCB010000208.1:0-4133 GCA_964550965.1 uncultured Oscillospiraceae bacterium | reverse complement strand
GTGTAAGGGAAATTTGCTCTGCTTTAGAAGTGTGTCAAATCTTCTGTGGTGTAATACTAGTAATAGATTCCTGCGCCGGAAGCCGTTTCAACGCCGATATAAACCACCGCATTGCTGATGTCTTCCCCTGCCTGATAAGCATGCTTGTATCCATCAGAAGACCCGCCTCCGAAAAAATTGACCGTCACTCCTTCAACAGACTCTACCGCTACCGTGACATTTTTTCCGTTGCTGGCACCACTATTTTTGATTGCCGCGGAGGTGACTACTTTACCCGTTCCTGGCATAATGAGTTTTGGATTGTCGAAGGTCTTGGTAACTCGTTTCCCTTCCGAGGTATTTGTGCTTGATTTTGACTGTGTGCTGCTATAAGCTACAAAATATTTTGAAGCATCGGCTGCGGAAATAGTTGTCTTGCTTCCGTCTGTAGCGGTTACGGTAATCGTCTTTATATTGCCTATGCCCGCGAGCATTGCAGACATGGAGCTGCCATTGTATCTGTAGTACATCGGTGCACTGAATCCATAATCACCGACAGCCGTGACTGCCCCTCCGCTCGTATACGTTCCATAATCTGCCGCGGCAGGAACTTGTGTTGTGCCTGCCACCATATCGGTATAAGTATAATTAGTTGTTGCGGTGCCGTTCTTTACATAGAAATAGGGGGCTTCGGTATAGGCGAAGGTCACCGATTGCGCCGCGCCTTCAACGACATCGATCATCTGGTATGCAGAAGTTCCGCTTTTCAGTGTTGCATTTACAACTGCAGGGGCCTTTGCCGCAAACTTCATTCCCGGCATCAGACCTGTAATAGTGACCGGTGCCGCAACTGCAATGCTTGCATTTTTATCGCTTAGTGTTTTCTGGATATATCCATCATCGCCTTTGAAAACGGATCCGCTATAGCTTACTACAACACCCATCAAATACTTGATGACCGTTTCGTTTGCATCACCGATACCGATGTAATTCGGATTATTTGATCCGCTGTTCCGATAGGCTCTCAGATAACCGCTGTTATTATCGGCATCCTTGTAAACGCCGGTTCCATCATTTTGATTGTTTGCATCAGGTGTTTGATATTCTTCATGGATCTCATAGGAGATCATCGTCTGTGCATTCGCAATCGTTGCTCCGCCTCTTACATGCGTTCCTTTGAGCCAGGCGACCTTATCTTTATAAAGCGTCGTGTCGATTGCTTCAGCAGCGGCTGCATGATAACCATCCTGCTCAGCATACTGGATGATCATTTCATTTGTGATGGCGGCTCCGGTTATATTGTTGAGCAGGCTCAATAAAGGTGCGCCCTTTGCCGTCACGGTCTTCTTAACGCTATGATCGTTATAGGCAAAATTTGCAGTGGATTCAAGATTTTTGAGTTCTTGCTTGGTGTAATAATAGTAATTAAGAGGTCCACCTGGAGCTGTTTCAACTCCAATATAGAATACAGACTTACTGATGTCATCTCCTGCCTGATAGGGCTGCTTCAAACCTACTTCTGATTGATCGATCACAGTCAGCGTCGTCAAATTTTTTACGATGCCATTTTGCCCAAATTGTCCCGGCCCGTATAATCTAAGTGCCGTCTCGTTTTCTGTGCTGTCTATAGCCGTTCCGTTCACATCTCCGTCATAAGCTACAAACCATTTCCCAAGATCTGCATAGGAAATAGGAGTTGCCGCCCAGTTGTCACTGGTTTTAATTTCAAGGGCTTCGTTGCTCCCAATTGTGACTCCCATGGCTGCAAGCAAAGTGTCAAGAGGAATTCCTTTCACATGATGCGCAAGGTCATTTCCAGCTTTTTGATATGTATAATTTGTGGAATAAACACCCTGGCGGATGATTTCCCAAATCGACATTGCTTGATTGCCACCGTCAGTAACCACCGTAAGAGCTGTCTGGGCAGCTCCTTCCGGCCCTGCTACAACTTTATTTGTATCCTGGACCCAATTGCAGTTTGAATGCTCATTCACAGTTTGCTGTCCATAAGCAAAAATAGGATCGACAGCAGTCGTCGCTGTTGTGGGGATATTTAAAATTGCACCCGGTGTCGGTGCTACTGTGTTCTCAATGTTATTCCTTTTGAGGATAAGCATCGGTGAAGCAGGCGTTACCGATTGTGTTCCTTCCTGATCGAAATAATATCTATCTTGCGCAAATGCATTGTCTAAAGACTTGCTATAACCATCTGTAGCTTTTATAGAAAGAGCAAGTGTCGTATTTGTCACTCCAAGTGCGGCAAATGCTTTTTTGAGGTCGAGCCCGCTGACACGATGATAGATCCAAGTCGGTACTCCGTGATCTTCCCCTGAAGAATAGAGAGCATTATTGCTCCATGAATCGCCGAGCCCGAGTGTCGCGGTCGTAGTTGTTCCGTTTCTTAAGGCGCTTATATTCTGATTTGAAATATAAGCATAGTTTCCAAGAAAACCGCTTCCCGAAGTCATAGAAGCGCTCCCCAATACGATCCCGCTCTCCGATGTCAGGTTGTCCAAGCCAACGCCGTTTTGCAGATACGCATCTGTCGTTGCAGCATAACTCTCCATCGGAGACATAGCGAAGTAAGACAGGACCATACACAAAACAAGTGCATAGGCCAGCAGTTTGCTTCCTTTCCGATTTTTATGAACCATTGATAATTGCATGATATCCTCCTTAAATCTCTGTTTGCTTAGTGTTTTTTCTGCTTTGTGCTGTTATTGTGTTTTTCCTGTGTCCTTTTCCATCGTCCGGGTCAGTGTACCATGCAAAAAAAATAAAGTATGTTGCCGCGGCAACATACTTTGAAAATATTATTATTTTTTTCACAAATCGTTTTTATCTGTTTCTAATTGATATGGTGTCGATAAATCGAGCGTTTGGATCTTCCGCATATATGACTATATTACTTTCTTTTTCGAGGATCCGAAAATAATCTTTGTCATAATCGATCAAACCTTCTTTTCTCATGTTGTTCAGTTCAGAAGAAAGAGAACTTCGATTCGCGCATAAATACTGCGCAAATTGATCCTGATTCATCCCAATAAAGAAAGCATCCTTTCCTTTTTTTTCGCTCATGATCCTCAGGAAAATCATAATTCTTTCTCTTAGCGCTTTTTTTGAAAGCACTTCGGCTTTATAGATCAAACGAATATTCTCGTCAGCTAAAAGATGCATGATATTGCGGTGAAATTTTATCATGCCTGCTTCATCTAAAATACTCTTATCCATAAGCCTTGTGAGCGAAAAATTCAACACTTCACTGGCTTCGTCGGCCATCAAGGTCACCGGGCTCTTTTGGAAACTTGACATTGCTGCTTCCAAACTCAAAATATCCATTTGGTTGAAGATTCGAAGGATATGAGAATCTCCTCCGTAATAATAGCGAATGCCGATGATTTTTCCTTTGATGATGATCGATACGTAGTTTATCTTTTCTCCCTGTTCGATAATCGTTTCTTTTTTTCGATAGGCTATCCTTGCCGGTCTTACCCAGGAATAGATCGCGGAACATTCCGCTTCCGACAATCCGCTGAACAATCTTGATTCCATCATATCGATCAGATCTCTTTGCCTGCTCATAGCCTGTTTCCCCTCGTGCTTTGCCTGATTGCGTTGTTTCTTATTTTGCATACAAACTAATGCTTACAAAAACAAATTAAACCAAACTATTTCAAGCTTATTGTAATTTATAATTTTCTTTTTGGCAACAAGAAAACGAAGGAATTAAAAAACCCCCTTCGTCAGAGTTTTTGTCTAACGAAAGGGGTTCACTTCAAAAACCGGGGGCTTTGCTTGATTTTTCTATTAAGGATCCTTCTTATAGTGGAATGTTTCCGTGCTTTTTCTCAGGCAGTGTCTGATTTTTGGAGCAGAGCATATCAAAGGCACTGATTACTCGTTTTCTGGCTGTTGCCGGCTCAATGACATCGTCGACATAACCCATCTCCGCAGCTCTGTAGGGGTTGTTGAACTTCATCTCGTACTCTTCGATCTTTTCTTTTCTCTTTGCCGCAGGATCGCTTGCTTGCTTGATGTCATTTTTAAATACGATGTTTGCAGCGCCTTCCGCTCCCATAACCGCAATCTCTGCGCTCGGCCAGGCAAGCACAAGATCAGCGCCAAGCTCTTTGTTGCACATTCCGATATAGGCT
>CAZKCB010000207.1:0-4155 GCA_964550965.1 uncultured Oscillospiraceae bacterium | reverse complement strand
TCTCCTGGGCCGATCTCATGATCTTGGCCGGCAACTGCGCTCTGGAGTCGATGGGCTTCAAAACGTTCGGGTTCGCTGGTGGCAGAGAGGATGTTTGGGAGCCGCAGGAGGATGTTTACTGGGGCTCAGAAAGCGAATGGCTTGGTGACAAGCGCTACTCTGGGGAACGGAATCTAGAGAATCCACTTGCTGCTGTCCAGATGGGTCTGATCTATGTAAACCCGGAGGGTCCGAACGGCAATCCTGATCCGGTGGCTTCGGGACGTGATGTAAGAGAGACGTTCTCTCGTATGGCTATGAACGATGAAGAGACGGTTGCACTCATCGCAGGAGGACATACCTTTGGGAAATGTCATGGTGCCGCCGCCGCGGTTCATGTCGGCCCTGAGCCCGAAGGGGCAGGGATCGAAGAACAGGGACTTGGCTGGAAGAACAGTTTTGCAACAGGAAAAGGCCCTGATACAATCAGTAGCGGCATCGAGGGTGCATGGAAAGCAAATCCGACCAAATGGGATATGGGATACCTGAATACTCTGTTCAAATATGAGTGGGAACTCGTCAAGAGCCCTGCCGGTGCCAATCAATGGCTTGCTCGCGATGTGGCAGAAGAGGATATGGTGATCGATGCCTACGACCCGTCAAAAAAGCTTCGCCCGATGATGACCACGGCGGACCTCTCCCTTCGCTTTGATCCGATCTATGAACCGATCGCGCGCCGTTACCAGGAAAACCCGGACGAATTCAGAGATGCCTTTGCAAGAGCATGGTTCAAACTGACCCACAGAGACATGGGCCCGATTTCACGCTATCTTGGGCCGGAGGTTCCTACTGAAAAACTCATTTGGCAAGACCCGATACCTGCAGTCGATCATGAATTGATAAACGAACAGGATATCCTGGATCTCAAGGCTAAAATCATAGATTCAAGCCTGACTATTTCCGAACTGGTTTCAACTGCTTGGGCCTCGGCCGCTACCTTTCGTGGCTCTGATAAGCGCGGTGGGGCAAACGGGGCACGGATCCGGATTGCACCGCAGAAGGATTGGGAGGTCAACCAGCCAGCAAAGCTCGATAGAGCGCTGCAAGTACTTGAAAAGATCCAAATCGGCTTCAACCGTGCGCAGTCGGGATCAAAAAGCATTTCGCTTGCGGACTTGATCGTCCTCGGCGGATGCGCGGGCATTGAGCAAGCAGCAAAGAATGCAGGCTGTGATATAGAGGTTTCCTTTATTCCAGGGCGCATGGATGCCTTGCAGGAACAGACTGATATTGAGGCCTTCGCCGTGCTCGAACCGAAAGCGGATGGATTCAGGAACTACCTGAAAAGCAAATTCTCTGTATCGGCAGAGGAATTGTTGATCGATCGTGCCCAACTCTTGACATTGACGGCTCCTGAAATGACGGCTCTGCTTGGGGGCATGCGCGTTTTAAATGCGAATTACAGCCAGTCTCCGCACGGCGTCTTCACCAAAAGACCCGAGGTGCTGACGAATGACTTCTTTGTAAACCTCCTCGACATGAATACCATTTGGAAACCGACTTCTGAAGCGGGAGATGTCTTCGAGGGGCATGATCGAGGAACTGGTGAACTTAAATGGACGGCGACTCGTGTCGATCTCATCTTTGGTTCAAACTCACAGCTCAGAGCCATAGCTGAAGTCTATGCATGTGATGATTCACAGGATAAGTTTGTAAAAGATTTCGTGTCTGCCTGGAATAAAGTGATGAACTCAGATCGCTTCGATCTCCGATAAAACAAACCATAAAAGACATAGCCGAAAGAAACTAAAAAAGTAGCTTTAAAAAATATGGAGGGGTAAAAAAAGAACCCCACCATATTTTTTATTTTGGAGGTGGATCGGCCTAGTGATATGGTATTTATTTGCGATTTATTCTCCAATTTTTAACGAAAAGAAAGAGTCAAAATGATTGCTATATGTTACAATTAATATCAAAAACTATACTATAGGAGAAATCTATGGATAAAAATGCCTTTTCTGAGGCAGGCATAAAAAGACTTTTGGATATAGGCATTGCCCTGACTGCAGAAAAAGACTACAACAAGTTATTGGAAAAAATACTGACAGAGACCAGAACCATAACCAACGCAGATGGCGGGACCCTGTATATTTTGGAAAATAATAAGTTATACCATAAGATCATGCAGACAAAATCAATGAATATATATAAAGGGGGAGGCGGCGAAAAAATCAGCTTCCCTCCTGTTGAAATGCTCCCGAGCAATGTATCTTCTTATGCCGCGATCATGAAACAATCAGTCAATATACCTGATGTATACAATTCAACTCTCTTTGATTTTTCAGGACCCAAAAAATTTGACCTGGCTACAGGGTATGTCACAAAATCGATGCTGGTGATCCCGATCATTAATCGTGAAGACAAAGCGATCGGAGTCTTACAGCTCATCAATTCATTGGACGAAAAAAACGAGATCGTTCCTTTTGACCAGCATATTGAAAAGATAGTTGAATCTCTGGCCTCACAGGCTGGAATGGCTCTCGAAAATATGCAGTATGTCGAAGAGATAAAACATTTTTTTGAATCTTTTGTTGAAGTAATGGCAACGGCCATTGACGAAAGAACGCCTTATAATGCGAATCATTCTAAAAATATTGCAAATCTGAGCGAAAAATTTGCCAATCACATAAATACGATAAGTGAAGGCTGCTGCAAGGACATTTGTTTTGACAGCAATAAAACAAATGAACTGGTTACGGCTGCATGGCTGCATGATATAGGAAAAATTGCCGTGCCGATCGAAGTTCTGGACAAACCGACCCGATTAGGCGAAAGCATCGATAATCTTATGCTGCGGCTGGAGTTGATCGAAACCAAAATCAGGTTGAATTATTTGGAAAAAATAAGCAAAGCAGCAGCCAACGGCAGCAGCGCTTCCGTTAAAGCCGGTTTGGAAAATCAATGGAATCAGGATCATGAATATCTGAAAGCGGCAAGAGAATTCATACTGGAAGTGAATCGGCCATCAACTTTTGTCGACCCAGAAAAATCAAAGCGGATCCAGGAAATCAAAAACAAGAAATTTGAGGGGATCGAAGAAGAAATCATAACAGAGCAAGACCTTGAAAATTTAAATATCATTAAAGGTACCTTAACGGATGGAGAACGTGCCGCGATAGAGAATCATGTCAATGTTACGGAGCGGATCCTCTCCAAAATGACTTTCCCCGATTATTTGAAAAATGTTCCGGAATGGGCGGTCAAGCACCATGAATTTTTAGATGGCAGCGGTTATGGCAAAGGCTGTTGTGAGAATGAATTGCCGCTGGAAGTCAGGATCCTTACCATTTTAGACATATACGATGCCCTTACAGCCATAGACAGGCCTTATAAAGCAGGCATGCCAAAAGAAAAAGCCCTTCACATACTTGAATGTATGGTAGATGAAGGAAAGCTGGACCAGGAACTTGTCGACATCTTTATAAAAAGTCGTATTTGGGAATAGCTTACCGCGTAAGGAGTATTTTGATGAAGCATAAAAGATCGATTTATATTGTAGCGGCTGTCATTGTTCTGATCGTATTTTCCTTTTTCATGGATTATTTTGTAGTATTCCAAAATATGATCTATGACAATCTTTACGAATCCAGCGATGAAATTTCGGATGATATCGTTATTGTGGGCATTGATGACCTGAGTTACGAAAAAATCGGAAGATGGCCCTATTCCAGAGACACACAAAGTGAAATATTTAACAATATATTAAGAGACAAGCCTGCCGTTTTGGGAATCGATATCATATACGATTCTAAAACCAACAATGCAGACGATTTAAAACTGATCGACACCTTAAAAGGGAACCCGGTTGTCTGCGGCAGCATTCTGGTCTCGGGAAAAGAAAAATGGGGGTATCTATCAGACAACACCCATATTACTCCGTTCCCGGAGCTCCAAAATGTAGTCGAAACGGCCTATATCAATACGCCGACGGATTCCAAAGATAGCGGTGTTGTAAGAAAGACTGTTTTGACCAAGCGTTTTAATGATGAGGAGTTTGACAGCTTTTCTTATGCGATCTACCAAAAATATGTTTTGCATAATAATATCAATGCAAAAGCGGATAATTATGAAAAACATAAGGCCCTGTATATCGATTATGCCGGTGAACCAATGGAT
>CAZKCB010000206.1:0-4158 GCA_964550965.1 uncultured Oscillospiraceae bacterium | reverse complement strand
GATGACAATCCCCGGAAGATCGGCAGAAACATTTCCGGCAAATGGATCGTCGGCAATCGGAACAGGATCGTTTTTGCAGCACAAAAATATAAGGTGGATGAAATCATCGTCGCGATCCCTTCTGCGACGAGAAAAGAAATACAAAGTATTTTAAATGAATGTAAAAAGACAGGCTGCAAGATCAAAATTTTGCCGGCGTATATCGACCTCATCGATGGAACGGTAAGCGTCGCAAAGCTTCGTGATGTTGCGATCGAAGACCTTTTGGGTCGTGAAGCGGTCAACGTCGATCTTGCCGAAATCAGCGGCTATCTTACAAACAAAGTTGTTTTGGTAACAGGCGCCGGCGGTTCGATCGGATCTGAACTTTGCCGCCAGATTGCTGCTTTTGCACCGAAAAGACTGATTGCCCTCGACGTTTATGAGAATTCGCTCTTTGACCTTTCGAATGAGATGAAGAAAAACCGGCCGGCGATGAGCTTCTCTGCACTTGTTACAAGTGTAAGAAACAGACGGAGACTCACGGAAGCTTTTGAAAAAGAAAAGCCCCAGGTCATATTTCATGCTGCGGCGCATAAACATGTACCTCTGATGGAATCAAATCCAAAAGAAGCGATCCTGAACAATGTATTGGGAACGAAAAACATTCTGGAACTTTCGGATGAATACGGTGTTGAAAAGTTTGTTCTGATCTCAACGGACAAGGCTGTCAACCCGACAAACGTCATGGGGGCGACAAAAAGAGTTGCGGAGATGCTGATGCAGCACATGAGCGCGAGATCTGCAACGAAGTTCTCTGCTGTGCGCTTTGGCAATGTACTTGGGAGCAACGGCAGCGTTTTGCCCTTGTTCAGGAAACAGATCGAACAGGGTGGACCTGTTACCGTAACGCATGAGGAAGTGACGCGCTTCTTTATGACGATTCCGGAAGCGGTTCAGCTCGTGATCCAGTCCGGGGCTATGGCAAACGGGGGAGAGATCTTTATTTTAGATATGGGCGAAGCGGTTCGCATCATGGATCTTGCTGAAAATGTTATACGACTTTCGGGTTATGTTCCACGCGTCGATATCGATATCGTTGTGACCGGTTTGCGTCCCGGAGAAAAGCTTTATGAGGAGATCCTCCTCGATGAAGAGGGGATCAAAAAGACGACACATACAAACATTTATGTCGGGCATCCGGTTGCGCCCAGTCCCATGCTTCGGAATTTTCTCGAATATGACAAAACGGGCCTGGAAAAAGCCGCCGAGGCTGTTTGCGGGTTGAGCGATGCCGAAGCCAAGGACTGGCTTTCAGAACTTGTCCCGAATTACAAAAGTGAAAAAACAAAAGGAATAGGTGAAACGAATCCGGTTCAGAACATCAATCATGATTGTCTCTCATAAAAAAGCAGTAGAAATCTACAAATTGTAGATTTGTGATTTCCTTGCATCAGTTCACCAACAATTTGTTTCACAAATTGGGTGAGCTGAGAGATGTAAATGGAGGTGGAAACGATGAAAAAACCTTTAACGTTCGATCTTTCCGATGTATTACTTTCAGAACACCGACTTTATGACTATGAGGATCGCCTGGCTAAGGGAAAGGTGCGCCTGCATTCCGGAGAAGAAAAATATACGGGATGGGTGGACCTTCCTTTAAATTATGACCGTGAAGAGGTGAAACGCATCAAGGAAGCTGCTGCCCGGATCCAGGGCAAATGTGATGCTTTCGTGCTGATCGGCATCGGAGGCTCGTATCTTGGAGCACGCGCGGCGATCGAGATGCTTTCCGGACTGAAACAGAAAGAGCTGCCCGCGAAAAAGCTTCCTAAAGTTTATTACGCCGGGCAAAACCTCAGCGGCACCTATCATGCCCAATTGATGGAAGAACTCGCAGACAAGGAGGTTTGCCTGTGTGTCATTTCCAAATCGGGAACGACCACAGAAACAAGTGTCGCGTTTGCGTTGCTCAAAGACTGGCTTTATCAAAAATACGGAAAAGAAGAGGCGAACCGTCGCATCGTCGCGATCACGGACGCCGAAAAAGGAATGCTTCGTGAAGAAGTCGTTCGAGAGGGCTATGAAAGCTTCGTGGTTCCGGGAAACATCGGAGGCAGGTATTCAGTTCTTTCTGCAGTGGGGCTTTTCCCGATTGCCGTCGCAGGCATCGATATTGAAGAAATGCTTGAAGGCGCAGCGGATCGAGCCGCGAAAAACGATGGCGAATTTTTGTATGCGGCTGCGAGAAATTGTCTTTATAATGATGGAAAAATGATCGAGATATTTGAATATTATGAGCCTCGCCTCCAGTATTTTGCCGAATGGCTGAAACAGCTTTTCGGGGAAAGCGAAGGCAAGGATGGGAAGGGCATCTTCCCAGCTGCGCTCTCTTTCTCTACGGACCTCCATTCGATGGGGCAGTTCCTGCAGGAAGGGAGTCCTGTCTTTTTTGAAACCGTTTTGAATCTACTTACTCCTCCCGCGGATCTGGTAGTACCGGCATCGGCTGGCGCGATTCTTGCAAGTAAAAGTATGAACCAGATAAATCATGCGGCACTTGTCGGTGTCATGGCGGCTCACCGTGCTGCGGGAGTTCCAATGATAAGAATCGATATTCCATCGCTTTGCTCCTATACTTTTGGGCAAATGGTCTATTGCTTTGAAAAGGCTTGTGCGTTGTCTGGTTATTTGCTCGGGGTCGATCCTTTCGACCAGCCCGGGGTAGAACACTACAAGGCAGAAATGCGAAAAGTATTGGAATAATAGGAGGGTCAACCAAATGAGTATAGTACTTTTGGAAAAAGAGGAAGGTGTCGGGATCATTAAGATATACCGTCCCAAGGCGATGAACGCTCTAAATGAAAAAATCCTTTTGGGAATTCAAAAGGCTGTAGAAGAAGCAAACGACGACCCGGAAATAGAGGTCGTAGTCATAACCGGTGTTGGAAAAGCCTTTGTAGCAGGTGCGGATATCGTTGGAATGGCACCTTTGAATGAAGTGCAGGCGAAGCGATTTGCGAGACTGGGACAGAACGTTTTTCGCAGAATTGAGACTATGGAGAAGCCCACGATTGCCGCAATCAACGGATTTGCGCTCGGCGGAGGTTGCGAACTTGCGATGGCCTGCGATTTTAGACTCGCAAGCGACAAAGCGAAATTCGGTCAGCCTGAGGTCGGGCTTGGAATCACCCCGGGTTATTCCGGAACGCAGAGACTTTCTCGCTTGGTAGGCAAAACCAAGGCCATGGAATTGATCCTGACGGGCGACATCATCGGCGCGCAGGAAGCTTATTCCCTTGGACTCTTGAATAAAATCTACCCGCATGACGATTTGATGACTGAAACAAAGGCTTTTGCGGCAAAAATCATGAGGAATGCGCCGATTGCCGTTCGTTATGCAAAAAAAGCCATTCAAGAAGGATTTGAAACGCCGGAGATGGATAAAGCGATCGAAATCGAAGGAAGATATTTTGCGAAATGCTTCGCGACGAAAGATCAAAAAGAAGGTATGGCCGCCTTTATTGAAAAAAGAAAGCCACAATTCACCGGAGAATAAGGGAGAATAAATTTGAATTCTCCAACATTGGCAAGATTCTTGCGTAGGACATAAAAAGTAGATATAATCATTTATGTAAGAAAGAAATTGTTGGTAGTGTGTATACTCGATAATTTAGGAGGGAAATCAAAATGAAAAAAATTGGCGTATTAGGAACTGGTACTATGGGAGCCGGAATCATTCAAGTCCTGGCACAAAACGGTTATGAGGTTGTGCTCAGAGCAAGAAGACAGACTTCTGTCGATAAGGGCATCTCTACAGTCGAAAAGAATCTTGAAAGACTGGTTGCCAAAGAAAAAATGACTGCTGAAGAAAAAGCAACGATCATGGGAAGAATCAAGGGTTCTACCGACATAGAGATCGTTAAGGATGCTGATCTCATCATCGAAGCTGCAACAGAAGAGATGGAATCAAAGAAAGCTCTGTTCCAGGAGCTTGACAATCTTTGCAAACCTGAGACGATCATTGCGACAAATACTTCTTCTTTGTCCATCACGGAAATCGCAGCTGCGACAAACCGCCCGGACAAAATCATCGGCATGCATTTCTTCAATCCCGTCCCGATGATGAAGCTCGTCGAAATCATCAAAGGCCTTGCTACTTCGGAAGAAACAAAGAGC
>CAZKCB010000205.1:0-4172 GCA_964550965.1 uncultured Oscillospiraceae bacterium | reverse complement strand
ACCTGTAGTCGATAACCTTTCGGAGAAATATGCCGGCAGAGCAAAGATCTGCAAGCTCAATATCGACGAACAACGGAAATTGGATTTAAACTACAAGGTCATGAGCATACCTACCCTCTTCTTCTTTAAAAACGGAGAAATCGCAGAACGGATCACAGGAGCGCTTCCGCAGGTAATGCTGGAGCAAAAGCTCGACGCATTGCTGTAAATCACGGAAAACAGAGTGCGATAGGAGTATCATTATGTTTCCGATCAACATACTCGAAGTATCCACATTGCCGATAATAATATACTCCGTGAACTTTCTGATTGCTTTTGCGATCATATTTCTCGAACGAAAGAATCCCTCGGCCTCGCTTGCATGGATTATGGTATTGTTCATGCTTCCCGGCTTTGGGATTCTCTTTTATGCCTTTTTTTCTCAGCATATTTCGCGGCAAAAAATATTTCATCTTACCGACTACGAGCACAACGTTTTGAACTACAATCTCGAAGAGCAGGTCGAATCGATCCGCACAAAAAACTTCCACTTCATAAACGGAGAAGAAAAAAAATGGCAGGACATGATCCTGATGCACCAAACTTACGCGAAATCATTTCTGACACAAAACAACCGGATTTTTCTTTTAACAGACGGCAACCACAAATTTGAAAGCCTCCTGGCCGACATCAAGGCTGCCCGGAAAAGCATCAATATCATGTACTTCATTGTAAAGAACGATCCGGTCGGGCATAGACTGATCGACGCACTTACCGAAAAAGCGGAGGAGGGCGTTGATGTCCGCTTTTTGATGGATGCGATTGGCTGTCGGCAAATCAGGCATTCCATGCTCACAGATTTTAAAAAAGCAGGCGGCAGCTACGCTTATTTCTTCCCACCCAAATTTAAGTTTCTCAATATGAAGCTTAATTACCGGAATCACAGGAAACTCGTGATTATTGACGGCGAGATCGGCTATCTTGGCGGGTACAACATTGCGAGGGAATACCTCGGACAAAAGAAAAAATTCGGTTATTGGAGAGATACGCATCTGCGTCTCATGGGGAGTTGTGTTCAGGATATGAACGCACGATTTATACTCGATTGGCGTTTTGCTAAAAAAGAAGACATTTCTTTGGAATCTGCTTATTACGGGGCCCTTCCCGATATGGGTGAAACCGGCATACAGATCGTTTCCTCGGGACCGGATTCGAAAGACCCTGAAATCAAGCGGGGTTATCTCAAAATGATCACTTCGGCAAAGAAAAACATCTTTATTCAGTCCCCTTATTTCGTACCGGATTCAAGCATCATGGAGTCGCTGAAAAATGCGATTTGTTCCGGCGTTGACGTGCGTATCATGATCCCTGACAAACCCGATCATCTTTTCGTTTATTGGGCGACATGTTTTTATGTCGGAGACCTGCTTCGTTCCGGAGCCAGGATTTTCATATATCGAAATGGTTTTCTTCATGCCAAAAACATCTGCGTCGATGGCGAAGTCGCGTCGGTAGGTTCTGCAAATTTTGACATGCGCAGTTTTTACCTGAATTTTGAGATCAATGCCTTTATCTATGATGCAGAAGAAGTTTATAAACTGGAATCTATTTTTGAAGAAGATATGGCTGACTGCGAAGAATTGACCGAAGAAGCCTACAACAGCCGTCCACTCAAAATGAAGCTCAAAGAATCCTTTTCACGGCTTCTTTCCGATCTGCTATAGGTTCTTCATAGCACTCTTGCCTACCCCGTCAACTATGTTGTATACTTAGTTGATTATTTATTTTCTGATATTCGAAGCCGTGCTTTATCGCAAAGCACCTCATACAAGGAGACAACAACATGCACGATCGTTATGAAAGCCCGTTTAACGCCAGATATGCAAGCAAAGAAATGCAATTTCTTTTTTCCTCTGATAAAAAGTTTTCTACATGGAGACAGCTTTGGATCGCTTTGGCCGAAAGTGAAAAAGAACTTGGTCTTGCGATCACAGACGAGCAGATCGCCGAACTCAAGTCTCACATTTTTGATATCAATTACGCCGTTGCAGAAGCAAAAGAAAAAGAAGTTCGCCACGATGTCATGGCGCATGTTCATGCCTACGGTGAACAATGTCCGACAGCAATGCCGATCATCCATCTTGGCGCTACTTCCTGCTACGTCGGAGACAATACAGACATTATCCTGATGTACGAAGGACTTGGGATGGTCAGAGAAAAACTCGTTCGCTGCCTCAGCCTTCTTTCGGATTTTGCAATGCAGTATAAGGACCTCCCGGCCTTAGGCTTCACACATTTTCAGCCGGCACAGCTTACCACAGTTGGAAAACGCGCAACGCTTTGGATGCAAGACCTGCTGATGGATCTTACCGATCTCGATTTGCAAATGCAGAAAAAATGCCTGCTCGGCTCAAAAGGAACGACCGGCACACAGGCAAGCTTTTTGGAGCTCTTTGACGGTAACCACGAGAAGGTAAAGCGTCTCGATCAGCTGATCGCCGAAAAAATGGATTTTCCGGGCGTTTTCCCCGTATCCGGTCAAACTTATCCCCGCAAACTCGACAGCCAGATCGTCAACGTTCTCGCAGGAATCGCACAGTCAGCACATAAATTCAGCAATGACATTCGGCTTTTGCAGCATTTGAAGGAAATCGAAGAACCGTTCGAATCGACACAGATCGGCTCTTCCGCAATGGCCTACAAGAGAAACCCGATGCGTACCGAAAGAATGGCTTCGTTGTCCCGTTACGTTACGGTCAACAGTCTGAATCCAGCACTGACCGCTTCCGAGCAATGGTTCGAACGCACTCTGGATGATTCGGCAAACAAACGGATCAGTGTTCCCGAAGCGTTCCTTGCCGTCGATTCCATCCTGACGCTTTATGCGAATGTCGCTCGCGGCCTTGTCGTTTACCCGAAGGTCATCAATGCGCACATTCAAAAGGAACTGCCGTTTATGGCAACCGAAAACATCATGATGGATGCGGTCAAAAAAGGCGGCGACAGACAGGAACTCCACGAACGGATCCGTGTCCACTCTATGGCTGCGGCAAAGGGTATCAAAGAAGAAGGAAAAGAAAACGACCTGCTCTCGCGAATCGCTGCAGATCGTGCTTTTGGACTTGGTGAAGATGCTCTTATGGAGATCCTTGATCCTTCGAAATTCGTCGGACGTTCGCCCGAACAAACAGAAGAATATGTTGTCTGGCTCAGAGAAACAGTGCTTGCCGGTTCCGAAAACCAGGCAGATGTAGAAACGGAGCTTAAGGTCTAAGACCTCAGGCTCCGCAAAATATACTATGCTTCGAGCACTCCCAGTAAACTGAAGGTATTGCTTTCGGTGATCCGCACATCGAAAATCGTTCCGACAAGGTTTTTGTCACCCGAGAAATTTACTAACTTATGCCCTCCGGTCCTGCCGGCAAGGGCATTTTTATTTGTCTTGCTTAGCCCTTCGACGAGCACCTTCTGGACCGTCCCCACCTCCTGGGCATTTTTTTCAGCAGCGATCCCATTTACGACATCGACCAGGCGGTTGAAGCGTTCATGCTTGATCTCTTCCGGGATCTGTTCATCGTATTGCTCTGCAGGCGTTCCCTTTCTGACAGAATAGAGGAAGGTAAAGGCCGAATCAAAGCGAACTTCTTCGACGAGTGAAAGCGTTTCGGAAAAATCTTCTTCGGTCTCCCCGGGGAAACCGACAATAATATCTGTCGTGATCGCAATGTTCGGAACCGCATTTCTGAGTTTTCTGACCAAGGTCAGATAATCTTCTTTTGTGTATTTTCGGTTCATCCTTTTCAGGATTTCAGAGCTTCCGGACTGCACCGGCAGATGGATATGCGGGCAAAGTTTTTCACAATCCCGGTAAGCACAGATCAGGCTGTCCGAAAGATCCTTTGGATGTGAAGTCATGAAGCGGATCTGTTCAAGACCCTCTATGCGGTTTAACGTATAAAGCAGGTCTGAAAAATCGGTCTCGCTTCCTTCCGTTCCTGCTCCCCGATACGAATTCACATTCTGTCCAAGCAGCGTGATCGCTTTGACGCCATCTTCCGCAAGGGCTTTTACTTCGGCAATGATCTCTTCCGGTTTTCGGCTGCGTTCTCTTCCTCTTGTATAGGGAACGATGCAATAGGTGCAAAAATTATTGCACCCGTACATGATCGTCACATAGGCCATGTGTTTATATT
>CAZKCB010000204.1:0-4187 GCA_964550965.1 uncultured Oscillospiraceae bacterium | reverse complement strand
CCTCCGGATCAAATGGGCGGAGCACCGGAAGGTGCATGGCCGGGAAGAGGCTGTGCGAAATCGGACTTCCGATCACTGCATATTTCATCGGCAACCCTCCCTGCACCAGGCGTCAAGAAGGCAGAGAGCCAAGCCTGCTTCAACAACGGGAACCGCCCTCGGAACGATACAAGGATCATGGCGCCCTTTGATCTCAACGATCTTTTCTTTCATGCTCATAAGATCTACCGTCTTTTGCGGTTTTGAAATCGAAGGAGTTGCTTTGATGACTGTTCGGAACAAAATCGGCATTCCGTTGCTGATCCCTCCGTTGATCCCTCCGTTATGGTTTGTTTCCGTCCTTATTTTTCCGTCCTTTAGAATGATTGGGTCGTTTGCTTCGCTTCCGAGCATTTCTGCCAGTCCGAAACCTGCGCCAAACTCGATTCCTTTGACGGCCGGGATCGAAAACATCATTGATGCGATCTGACTTTCAAGGGAACTGAAGAAGGGTCCTCCAAGACCCGCTGGAAGCCCGCAGGCTGCACATTCTATAATACCGCCGACCGAATCGCCATCGCCTTTTGCCGTTTGGATGGCTTCCTTCATTAGCTCTGCCGTCTTTTGATTCATTACAGGAAAATCGGATGAGCCAAGCCCGTCAAAAAGTTTTTGGTCGAGAATCTCCGCCTTTTCGAAACCATCATCACGGACCCGGCCGATCTGCATGATATGTGCTCCGACCGAAATGCCTCTGCGTCTTAAAATCTGTTTGGCAAGCGCCCCGGCAAATGTCAGCGGTGCGGTGAGTCTTCCCGAAAAATGGCCGCCGCCCCGCGGGTCATTGTATCCGCGATATTTTGTCAGCGCCGTAAGGTCTGCATGCCCCGGGCGAGGGAACAGGTTATCATAATCTCCGGAACGGATATCTGTATTCAACAGGATCCCGCAGAGCGGCGCTCCGGTCGTCTTTCTATTCATGATGCCGCTGATCACTTGAACCACATCGGGCTCTCTTCGCGGGGTGGAAAATTCATTTTGCCCGGGTGCGCGACGTTTCATCTCATGTTCGATCTGTGCAAAATCGATCTCTTCACCTTCCGGGAGTCCACCGATCACGATCCCTATGCCTTCTCCGTGGGATTCGCCAAAAATAGAGATCTTGATATGCTCTCCCCATACATTGCTCATGCTTTTACCACCCTTTCCGTTTCACCGATATCCTCCCAAAAGGAGGGATATGATTTTTTGACGCACGAAGCGTCTTTGATCCGAACGATCCCATTGCTTTTATAAGCGGCAATAGCCAAAGCCATCGCGATCCTGTGATCGTTGTGGGAATCGCATTCTCCGCCGGAGAAGCTTTCGATTCCTTCTATTTTCAGCCAATCGGGGCCTTCTTCGATCTTTGCCCCGAGGCGGTTTAGCTCTTCCGTCACTGCGCTGAGTCTGTCACTTTCTTTTAGCCGCAGCCTGCCGGCGTTGATGATCCTGCTTTCTCCTTTGCAGAAACAAAGAAGTACGCTTAAGATCGGGACAAGATCCGGGATCTGGCGGACATCGATCGTCATCGCTTTTTTATCGCCCGGGCTCACTCTTATTATAACATTTTCAGAAAAACTTTCCTGCTTCGCGTTCTCTTTTGCTGAAGAACTAGTTCGATATTCGATCTTTGCTCCGCAGTTTTTCAGGATATCAAGAATTTCTTTATCTCCCTGCCGGGAGTTTGGATCCAGTCCGGCACATTCGATCTCGACCCCAAGGGCACCGGCAACAAGGAAAAACGCGGCGTTTGAAAAATCAGCTTCGACCCTGTAGTTGCAGGGCTGATATCTTTGTCTTCCGGGGATCCGATATCCTCCGTCTTTCGTTTTTTCGACGCGGAGCCCGAAGCGCTCCATCACATCGATCGTCAGATCCACATAGGAAGCGGATTCGAGAGGCGTTGTCAACTGAACTTCGCTTTCTTCCGAAAGAAGCGGCAGTGCGAAGAGCAGACCGCTGATATATTGAGAACTCACGTCTCCCGGAAGAAGATATTTTCCCGGTATGAGCGGCCCCTTCACTTCGAGGATCGGCACATCATTTGCCGGCTCTTCGTTTTCCTTCTCGCCGTTTTTGAGGTATTCGACCGAGGCTCCATTGGCTTTCAAGGTTTCGATATAGGCGCCGAGCGGGCGTTCCATCAGGCGTTTGCTGCCTGTAAGCCTGACTTTTGTGTCGCGGAGCAAGGCCAGTGGGAGTAAAAAGCGAAGTGTCGATCCGGATTCACCGCAATCGAGAAGCGGCACCGAATCTTTTTCGCGTGGTTTGTTTATGCCTTGAATGATAAGAGTTCCAAGTGCTTCATCAAAGCGGATCGCCGCACCAAGCGCTTCCATAGAGCGGCAGGTTGCCCGAACATCCTCCGAAAGTCCAATTGGTGAAATTCGGCTTTCCCCCATGGCGAGGCTCGCGCAGATGACCGCTCGGTGTGCTATGCTTTTTGAAGGGGGAATTTGGATGGTTCTCATCGTGTCAGCATCTCCTTTTTATTGACTCTTGCCTGTTCGAGCAAGCGGAAAAGTTCATCTTTGTCTTTTTCTTTGATGCCTTTTTCCAGGCGTTCCAGATACTCTATGTAGGTTCTCAGGTGAGGAAGTATGAATTCATCATTCATCAGGAACAGTTCACTCCAAAGGGCGGGATTTATGTTTGCGATCCTCGTACAGTCGCGAAAGGCACCTGCGGTAAAAAAGCTGTTCATTTGAGGGTGGTAATCCATGCAAAGCGCCGTGGCGGACAAATGCATGAGGTCGCTTGTGTAAGCGATGATATCGTCGTGAAGTTCGGGTTCGCAGACAGTGCTTTTGGCTCCGATCTGTACTGCCAGTTCCTGCATCAGTTTGAGGCTCGAAGGTCCGGAAGCCCCAAGCGGGGTGATGATGAGACCGGTATTTTGGAAAAGACCAGCATCTGCGTTTACAAAACCATCTACCTCTTTCCCTGCCATTGGGTGGATCCCTATATATTCAAGGCCTTCGGGAAGCAAATCTTCCAGTTGCCGGTAAAGATGCGTTTTTGTTCCGCAGACATCGCCTACGATGGTTCCCTTTCGAAAGGCTCCGGCATTTTCTCTCATAAAATCTATGATGTGATGCGGGTACATGCACAGCAGTATGAGGTCGGAGGCTGCCGCCGCTTCTGCTCCGTTTGTATAGGCCACATCGATTGCCCCTGATGCCAGAGCGGACTCCAAAGTCTCTTTATTTGTATCCAAACCGCCGATCTCAGCGTTTTTAAAGCCTCTAAGCGCCATTGCCATAGATCCGCCGATCAGTCCGAGCCCTACGACCGTAATGCGAAACCGTGTTTCATCTTGTTTTCCAAAATCAGCACCGTCCATTTCTTTTCCCTCCGATTCGTTTTTATACCTATTTTCATCGTTCAAAGTCGAAAAAAAGAGGAGTTCATCTGAATGAACTCCTCTACGCTTATCTTTTAATAAGAACCCAATCCTACCGCAAGCACAGTCCATCCATTCTATTTACTTTTCCAAACCAGAAATAACCGTAGCTAAAGTAGCTGCGGTAAAAGCCGTAAAAGTAATTTTTAATGAATTGGTTTGCTGAAATAGTCATGGTTGTTTCTCCGTTAGTTTACAAATGCTTTCTTAACTTGTAACACATACAAAAACAGAAAGCAAGCATATTTTTTATCGTCCCTACGAAAAATTACCTCTCAGGCACGATCTCAAGCCAGTATCCGTCAGGGTCTTCGATGAAATAGATCCCCATATCTTTGTTTTCAAAACAGATGACTCCCATTGCTTTGTGCTTCTCATACGCCGCCGCATAGTCATCAGTCCGAAAACCCATATGCAGTTCATTATCGCCGAGATCATAGGGTTCTTTTTTGTCCCGGATCCAAGTCAATTCAAGTGATTGAGACGAATCTTCATTCTTAACAAAGACAAGCCGAAAAGATCCATCCGGCGCATCGATCGTCCGAAACGCTTTCATGCCGAGGGCTTCTTCGTAAAATTTCAATGATCTCTCAAGGTCAAAAACCCCGATGCTGTTATGGTATAGATTGAATTTCATAGGTCCCTCCATTTTCGAGAGTTTTTTGTTTTATTATAGCATATTTTAGGCAGTAGAAATCTGCAAATCAAAGATTTGTGATTTCCTTGCATGAGTTCACCGACTATTTGCTTCGCAAATTGGGTG
>CAZKCB010000203.1:0-4189 GCA_964550965.1 uncultured Oscillospiraceae bacterium | reverse complement strand
TTCATTTCTTCCTTTGTATATCCGTTTTCAAGGAAGGAATCGATATGGGGGAGGCAGTTGCCTGCGATCGGATGCGGATAAGCTTTCATGATATCGTTTCCGGCAAGGCCTTCTTTAAGATCTGCTATGCCTTTGAGTCCTGTTCCTGATACGGCCTGATAGGTCGAGTAAACGATACGCTTGATCTTATATTTGTCGTGCAGGGGCTTTAAAGGCACAACAGCCTGAATGGTGGAACAGTTGGGGTTTGCGATGATTCCCTTGTTCCATTTAACATCTTCGGGATTGACTTCCGGTACTACGAGGGGTACTGTGGGGTCCATTCTCCATGCGCTGCTGTTATCGACAACAACGACGCCCTTTGAGGCTGCGATCGGAGAAAACTTCTCACTGGTAGATCCGCCAGCGGAAAAGAGCGCAATATCGATCGGCTTATCGAAAGAATGCTCTGTAAGCTCTTCGACGATGTAGTCCTTTCCCTGATAGTTGACTGTGGTTCCGGCCGATTTTGACGAGGCCATCAAATATAAATTCTCAAAAGGAAATTTTGTTTCCTCCAGAACCTTCAAAATGGTGGACCCGACCAGTCCTGTCGCTCCGACGACCGCAATGTTTGGTTTTTTGTTCATAGCATCTTCCTCCTTGCTTATATATGTGAAGTAACGTAATAACATAAAAAAAAGATAGGGTTTTTCATGTTTTCAAAAAGATATTGAGTTATTATACAATAACTACACTGAAATGTTAATCTTTTTTCTTATTTATTTTATTCATTTTGCAGCCAGCAAGTGGTATAATGAAGCCATATTTGCCTAAAGGGTCGCATTTAATATGCGATTTTTTAAAGGAAGATCAAATTTTATATCACAAAATATTTATGCAAAAAGGGGTGCGATACGATTGACTTTACTTGAGGGGATTATTTTAGGGCTGGTGCAGGGGCTGGCAGAATTTCTGCCGATCAGCAGTTCGGGTCATCTGGCAATACTTCAACATTTTTTTGAAATCGATGCAGAAAAGGTTCTGCCTTTTTCAGTTCTGCTGCATATGGGTACTTTGCTTTCGCTCTTTGCGGTTTACTACAAAGATATTTGGGACTTGATCGTTGAATTGATTGCTGCATTAAAGGATATTTTTACGGGAAAAGGACTCAGGGTCAATGCAAATGAGACAAGGCGTTTTGGCTATATGATCATTGTAGCTACGATCCCGACCGGGATCATCGGTGTATTGTTCAATGATTTCTTTTCTTCGTTATATAATTCTATGTTTGCGATCGGTGTTTCTTTGCTGATCACCGGTTTTTTCCTCTGGTTTGCGGAAAAACTCGCACAAAAAGGAAAAAACATCGAAAGGATGAAATTCAGAGATGCTTTTCTGGTGGGGCTGTTCCAGTCTGTTGCGATTGCCCCGGGAATATCTCGGTCCGGATCGACGATCGTCGGAGGCCTTATTTCGGGGCTAGACCGTTCTCTGGCTGTCAAGTTTGCTTTTTTGATTTCTATACCGTCTATTTTGGGGGCAGCGATCATGGAAGCTCCGGATGCCTTTAAAAGCGGTCTTGGCTCCGCAGATTTTCTTCCGATCATCGTGGGCGTAATTGTTGCAGCCGTTTGCGGTTTTATTGCAATCAAAGCGATGATCCGTGTCGTTTCGGGTAAAAAACTATATATCTTCTCTTATTATACTTGGATCGCAGGGGCATTGCTTTTGATCCATACATTCATGGAATAAGGATAAGGAGAGCATTTATGGCGGAACAGAAAAAGAAAACAGGGCGGCCGCCCGGCTCAAAAAGCAAAACAAGCCGTGAAAACCTTGAACGTGAACTGGAAGCGAAAAAGGCGAAAAGCAGGATAAAGGATGAAATCTGGGCAATCGTTTTGATCGCTGTCGGAGCATTTCTTGTCATTGCCCTTCAGACCAAGGCGGCAGGGGAGTTCGGAAGAGTCATTTCAGATCTTTTTAAGGGTTTGTTTGCGGGTGTAGCTTATGTTTTGCCGTACTATCTCATTCTTTATGGAATTCTTTTGTTTTTAAAACGGGCGGCACATATTACGGGGCGCTCTGTGTTTTTCCTTGCAATGATCTTTTTTTCAATCACGATCATCAATTCTGCACGATTTTTACAAGACGCAGGGGTATCGTGGAATCTTGATTTTTTGAAGCAAAGCTTCGACCAGGGAGTCGTTCTTGCCGGCGGCGGTGCCTTCGGTATGAATCTCGGATTATTACTGGTAAAGGCGATCGGACTCCCGGGGCTTTATATTTTCTCAAGTGCGGTGATTATTGTTTCTCTGCTGCTGGTTATCAATACGCCGGTCTCCGAGTTCTTTGACAACTGGAAACTCAGGCGGGCGATCGCGCGCCAAAACAAAGCAAACAACATGCCTGCGGAGTTTTCTCCTGAATTGAAAGAAGCAGCTCCGGCGGAAGCTTTTGCAGCATCGAAAAAAACACCAACACCTGCGGCTTCGACACTTGAACCAATAAGATCCGAAGCGAAACCGACTCTTCCGATCGAGGCGCACAGACCCGAGCCCATCACAGCCGGTCAGATGAAGATCATCGATTACATGAAGGACGATGAACTTTTTGATGGAGATATCGGTGACGGTTTTGGTCTCGAAGACCCAAGTCCCATTGAATCCGGAAAGGGCCTTGCGGAACAAGGCGAAGCGGCTGCTGTTGCTGATTTTCCAAGAAAAAAGAAAAAGAATACAGCCGATCTTCCTGATTTGACGGAGGAAATTGCTTCCAGCTCTTCTGATGTAAGTGCTGAATATGTTTTTCCGTCGATCGATCTGCTTTCCAAAACGCCGGTCGAAAATAAAACCGGAGAGAGCACGGATCTTGCAGCAAAAGGCATGAAGCTTGAAGCAACTCTCAAAAACTTCGGGGTCAACGCCAAGGTCATACAGGTCACAAAAGGACCGGCCGTAACGCGTTATGAGATACAGCCTGATGTTGGGGTGAAAGTAAGCAGCATCGTTAGACTGGCCGACGACATAGCGCTCAATCTCGAAGCGAAAAGTATCCGTATGGAAGCACCGATCCCCGGAAAAGCTGCAGTCGGTATCGAAGTAGAGAACGACCGCATCAATCTGGTTGCCGTTCGGGATATCATAGAATCAAAAGAGTTCAAGGAAGCGAAGTCAAAAATCACGTTTGCAGTCGGAAAAGATATTTCGGGAAATTCGATCGTTGCGAATCTCAAAGAAATGCCGCATCTTCTGATTGCCGGTTCGACAGGATCCGGCAAAAGTGTTTGCCTGAACTCCTTGATCATAAGCATCTTATACCGGGCAAGACCCGAAGAAGTGAAGTTTGTACTGATCGATCCGAAAGTCGTTGAACTCGGTAATTATAATGGTATACCTCATCTTCTGATCCCGGTCGTCACAGAACCGACAAAGGCGGCAGCCGCTTTGAATTGGGCTGTGGCCGAAATGACAGGGCGCTACAAGAAATTTGCCGAGATGGGAGTCCGCGATCTCGAATCCTATAATAAAACCCTGAAGGAAAAGGAACCCGAAGAGAAGCCTCTGCCACAAATCGTCATTATCATCGATGAACTTGCAGATCTTATGATGGCAGCCCCATCGCAGGTAGAGGAATCGATCTGCAGACTCGCGCAGATGGCAAGAGCCGCGGGAATGCATCTGATCGTTGCGACACAACGTCCGTCTGTCGATGTTATAACCGGCGTCATAAAGGCAAATATTCCATCAAGGATATCTTTTGCTGTTTCTTCCCAATTTGATTCCAGAACGATACTGGATATGGGGGGAGCCGAAAAATTGGTTGGAAAGGGCGATATGCTCTTCAATCCCTTAGGTCAAGCAAAGCCGACGCGTGTTCAGGGTGCGTTTATCTCGGATTCCGAGGTTCACAGAGTTATCGATTTTCTCAAGAACCAGGGAGAAAAAACAGAATATGCGGAAGATGTCATCAACAGTATAGAAAAGACTTATGAGAGCGCCGGAGACGAGGACACGGACGAACTGCTGCAAGATGCGATAGAAACGGTTGTAAGAGCCGAACAGGCCTCTGTATCGATGCTTCAAAGACGATTCCGCATCGGTTATAACCGCGCAGCCAGGCTGATCGACATGATGGAAGCCCGAAGGATCATTGGTCCAAGCGACGGAAGCAGACCAAGGAAGGTACTTCTCACAGAAGAGCAGTT
>CAZKCB010000202.1:0-4238 GCA_964550965.1 uncultured Oscillospiraceae bacterium | reverse complement strand
TTCGCAGTTGGTTTATCTTTGAGCAATTCAATAATTATAAAGGAAAATTCAAGTGCTGTTCCCGGTCCTCTTGAGGTGATTATTTTTCCATCGATTTCGACGCTGTGTGAGCCGATCTTCGCACCCAAAAGCTTTTCTTCGTAACCCGGATAGGACACTGCCGTTTTGCCGTTCAAGAGTCCCATCTGTCCAAATACCATCGGTGCGGCGCAAATTGCGGCAAGCCATTTTCCTTCTTTGAAGAAATGATCGATCTGCTCACTTAAGCCCTTATGTTTTCCAAGGTTTGCTGCACCCGGCATTCCGCCCGGGAGCACGATCATCATACAGTTTTTATAATCTGCAGCTTCAAAAAGAATGTCGGTTTTGATCTCGATGGCATGGGCACCCTTTACCATAAGATTCCCGGTAACAGAAACGGACTGCACATCGATGCCTGCCCGTCTTAGCACATCCACGACAGTAAGGGCTTCAATTTCCTCAAAGCCATCTGCAAAATGCACATATACTTTCATATCCAAAGCTCCCTTCTACCAGAACATCCTCTTCGGCCTTGAAAATTTCCAAAGCACAGACAGCAATATTCCTAACGCTATCGCCGAACTTACGACACCCGCAAAGACCCACGCGCCGATAACATCCGAAGTGATAGTCAACGAAAGAAACGAGTCTGCCTTAAAAAAAGAGGGGACGTCTGCCTGCAAAATCAAAGGCACTAATATGATCCAAAGAATGCCAAAGGCTCCCAAAGAACACTTTAACGCCAATCTCAATTTTTCTTTTTCGTGTCTGCGTATCAAAAAAATACTGGCAGCAGTGCTGAATGCAAGTGTGGCGGCAAGCACCACAGCTGAAACATCAAGCAGTGAGCGAAAGGATTTCATAAACTGCCCTTCCTGCTTTGTAAAAGGTTCTCTCTCTTCTTCCTTATCATAGGAGAGGTAAAGAAAATCCTCTGTTTTTCCCAGCATAAAATCCGAAAAGAACTCCCCCAGTTCGTTTTCGCTGATATCCCCCTCAATATTCTTTGAGGCCTGTACCTTTGTAAATTCATAAGAATAAAAATCCGGTGCCCGGCAAACTGCGTTTTCCGCTGCTAAAATAGCTGTTACGGGAAGACATATTACCAGAAGCACAAGAAACGTATAGGTCATCACTTTCATAGTCTCTCCCCCCAAATCCATTATAGCTACTTTCTTTAAGGTAATCAAGAGGTGCACAAAACAGACCCTTTGAAGACTTTAGCGTTCTTCCCGAAAGTAGGCGTTACCGAGGTCTGCGGGTGGCTGGTTTTCTTTTTTGTTTTTTCGTGAGGAAAGAATAATAATAACGATCGTCGCAGCATAGGGAAGCATATCTACCCAATACTGCGAAACGTGTATTCCCATACTTTGCAGACGAAAGCCCAATATTGAAAGTCCGCCGAAGAGCAAAGCTCCAAGCAAGGCTTTGATCGGGTTCCATGAAGCAAAAATAACCAGTGCAACCGCGATCCAGCCTCTTCCGGCCACAACATTTTCCTGCCAAACGGCCATCATCGCAAGTGACATATATGCTCCGCCAAGGCCGCAAAGTGCGCCTCCGGCACAGATGTGCACATATTTGTACAAAGTCACGTTGACTCCGGACGCATCCGCTGCTGCTGAACTTTCACCGATTGCGCGCAGATTCAATCCTTTTCTTGTTTTAAAGAGATATAAGGTTCCAAGTATAACCGCTAAATAAGAGCCATATACAAAAATGTCCTGCTGGAAAAATATCGGACCAAAGAGTGGAATATCTCCAAGCAGAGGAATCTTATAAACGCTGAATGCCGCTTTAATGGAATCCGGCACCGGCATCCCTACATAATTCTTTCCCATAAAACTGGCAAACCCTGTACCAAAGATCGTCAAAGTCAAACCGGTGACTACCTGATTCGCACGAAGGGAAACCGTTAAAAAGGCGAAGATCAAAGAGCCTACCGCACCTGCCGCGATCGCACCGAGAATACCGATCAATGGGTTTCCCGTTTCATAACCGGCGGCAAAGCCCATGATCGCGCCCATCAGCATCAAGCCCTCGACACCGAGATTCAGATGACCGGCTTTTTCCGTTATGATCTCGCCGAGGGTCGCAAAAAGCAAGGGTGTGCTCGCCACAACAGCTGCTGCAAAGAAACCTTCCATTATGACACCTCCTTTACTTTATGCAATCTACTTGCAAGAGTGATCTTATACTGCAGGAAAAATTCACTTCCAAGAACAAAGAAAAGGATGATTCCCTGCATCATATCTGCCACCGATGCGGGTATCTGCATCGATATTTGTATATACATGCCGCCTTGCAGCAATATCGCAAAAGCAATGCAAACAAATAGAACAGCGATCGCATTGAGTTTGGCAAGCCACGCTGTTATGATCGCAGTAAAGCCGTATCCTCCGGAAAGGCTTGCAGACAGTGTTTTTTCTACGGCCGAAGCCTGTATCATTCCTGTCAGTCCGCAAAGGCCTCCCGATACAAGCATCGATACAATGATCACTGTAGAAATGTTCATGCCCGCATATCTTGCGGTTTCTGTGCTTTCTCCTACTACAGAGATCTCAAACCCTTTTTTTGTATGATTAATGAATAGATACACCAGTACAACAGCTACGAGGGCAATGATCCATCCAATGTGGATGCCGAACAATTTGGGCAGGACCGCATAGTCCTCGAATGTAGCGACCTTAGGAAAGCCCTGGGATTCAGGAGACTTCCACGGTCCGTACTGCAAATAGGTAACAAACTTGATTGCGATATAATTGAGCATCAAGGTAAAGATCGTTTCGTTGACACCAAGCTTTGCCTTGAAAAATGCCGGGATAAATGCCCATAGGCCTCCGCCTATCATAGCAGCAAGCGCCATCACAAGGAGCATGACAGGTTTCGGTAATCCTTCGACATTGAGTGCAATATAAGATGCAGACAAAGCCCCCATCAGAATCTGTCCTTCGCCTCCGATATTCCAGAAATTCATTTTAAAGGCGACCACAATGCCAAGTGACGTTACGATAAGCGGGATCGCTTTCAGTATCGTTTGCTGGAGACGGATCTCCGTTCCGAGGGCTCCATCGACCATACTGGGGAACACTTCAAATGGGTTGTAACCAAGGATCATAATAACAAGACCGGCACAAACGAGGGAAAGAAGGACTGCAGCAATGCGGATGATCCGTTCTTTTCCTTTTGAGAGGTCTTCTCTTTTTTTGATCTGTATGAGATTCATGCCTGAGACGCCTCCTTTCCGCCGGTCATCAAAAGACCGATTTCTTCTTTTGTGACTTCATTCGGATCAACGATCCCCGTCACTTTTCCAACGCAGAATACCATGATGCGGTCGCAAAGATCCATCAAAACATCGAGATCCTCTCCGATAAAGAGAACTCCGACGCCTTTTGCTTTCTGCTCGTTCAAAAGATCGTATATTTTGTAAGAAGCACCGATATCAAGACCTCTGACCGGATATGCGGTAATCAGAACCTTTGGGTTTGAATCGATCTCGCGGCCGAGCAGGACCTTTTGGATGTTTCCTCCGGACAGTTTCTTGACAGGATAGTGGATCCCCGGAGTCTTTATTTCAAGGCGCTCTATGATTGCTTTCGCTTTTACTTCGCAAGGGCCCCTCTTAAGGAATACACCCGGCTGGCTTTGGTAGTCTTTTAAAATCAGGTTATGGACGATATCCATTGAACCTACAAGTCCCATTCCCAAACGGTCTTCGGGAATAAAACCCATTCGGATGCCGAGTTTAATGATATCCCGAGGTGTTTTCCCGATGATGTTTTCTCCTTCGAAGAAGATTCTCCCTTTTTCGGCATGCGTAAGTCCTGCAATCGTTTCGCAGATCTCTTTTTGGCCGCTGCCGGCCACACCGGCCACACCGAGGATCTCTCCTGCGCAAAGGGAAAAGGTGATTTCTTCAAGTGCCAATTTGTGTTCGCTGTTGCGAACAGACAGATTATCGATGCGGAGCAATTCTGTCTTTGTCTCAGGCATTTTTTCTTTTTTTATAGCAAGATCTACTTTATTGCCGACCATCATCTCGATCAATGTAGGGATTTCGACCTCTGCAGTCTTGATCGTTCCGATCGTACGCCCACGTCTTAAAACGGTGATCCTGTCACTGATCACCATTACTTCGTTTATCTTAAGCGTTATGCTAACTAGTGCATAGCTCTCAGTTCTCATTTTTTTAATTATTTTAAACAGCTTTTTGT
>CAZKCB010000201.1:1019-4280 GCA_964550965.1 uncultured Oscillospiraceae bacterium | reverse complement strand
GTTTTCAAGCCGCGCCTTTGAGGCAGCGTCTTTTTCTTTGCTGAGTGCTTGCTTTTCGATCTCAAGCTGCATAATCTTTCTTGCGATCTCATCAAGCTCTGCCGGCATGCTGTCGATTTCCATACGGATCATCGAAGCGGCCTCGTCCATCAGGTCGATGGCCTTGTCCGGCAAAAATCGGTCGCTGATATATCGGTCAGAAAGAGTCGCGCAGGCAAAGAGAGCGTTGTCCGTGATACGAACGCCGTGATGGATCTCAAAGCGTTCTTTGAGACCTATCAAAATCGATATCGTATCCTCAACGGTCGGCTGTTCGACCATGATTTTTTGGAATCTGCGTTCGAGCGCTGCATCTTTTTCAATGTATTTTCTGTACTCGTCGAGAGTCGTTGCTCCGATGCAATGGAGTTCGCCTCTTGCGAGTTTCGGTTTCAAAAGATTTCCGGCATCCATCGACCCTTCTGTTTTTCCGGCTCCGACGATATTGTGGAGTTCGTCGATAAAAAGGATGATGCGGCCTTCGGACTTTTCGATCTCATTAAGCACCGCCTTGAGTCTTTCTTCAAATTCTCCGCGATACTTGGCTCCGGCAATCAATGCACCCATATCGAGGGCATAGATAATCTTGTCTTTCAGCCCTTCGGGAACATCGCCGTTAAGAATACGCTGTGCCAGTCCTTCGACAACTGCTGTTTTTCCGACTCCGGGTTCACCGATTAGCACAGGATTGTTTTTTGTCCTTCTGGAAAGGATCTGGATCGTGTGTCTGATCTCGCTGTCTCTTCCGATGACAGGGTCGAGTTTTCCTTTTCTGGCCTGTTCAACAAGATCTCGCCCATATTTATTCAAAGCGTCATAGTTTTCTTCCGGATTGTCCCCTGTGACCCTCTGGTTTCCCCTAACCTGTGTCAGCACTTGCAAAAAGCCTTCCTTGGTGATCCCATACTTCGCAAAGAGCCTTGCAGAAGGTGTGTTTTTTTCATTCAAAAGCGCGAGATAGAAATGTTCTACGCTGACATATTCGTCTTTGAAATCAGCAGCTATTTTTTCTGCCTGTGACAGGAGCTGCGTCAGTCTCCTTGAGGAATACATGGAATCTCCGCCGCCCTGAACCTTTGGAAGCTTTGAAATCTCGGCTTCCAGATCTCCGATCAAAGCAGAGGTCTTGATTTCCATATTCGTCAAAAGCTTCGGGATCAGTCCTTCCTGCTGCATGATCAAAGCCATGTGCAGATGCTCTCCGTCCAGCTGCTGGTTTCCTTCTTCTGCTCCGATCTGTTGGCAATCCATGATTGCCCCTCTTGCTTTTTCCGTCATTTTTTCAAAATTCATTCTCTCACCTCCCAATGTGATTTGCATACTTTAATTATATACCAACTTTTTTGGAACGCAATCAAAATTTAGCACTCTCTCGTCGAGAGTGCTAAATTGTTTTTTCTTATATTTTGTTGTTTCATATAGCCGTTTTCGTTGAAATCAATGCCTTTTTAAGGGATCAGTAGAAAAACAAGGTCACAAGTCCGTTATAAATAAAGTTTACGCAAGGAGACAATATCTTGCCGGTCACATCGAAAAGGATCAAAATCATCAAGATAATGAAACCCTTGTTGTATACCTCATAATAGAATCTTGTGTTCTCGAGATTGAATATCTGGGTAATGATGCCAAAGCCGTCAAGCGGCGGGACCGGGATCAAATTGAAAACCATAAGCACGATATTGATCACAACGATCTGTACGATAATATCGGAAATGATCGAACCCATTTCAGAAACCATGAAATCCACCTGAAATACATACAAAAGCTTCAATATGCCCATGAACAATATCGCCAAAAGAAAGTTCATCGTCACGCCGGCAAAGTCTACGAGTAATTGGGAACGTCGCCTTTTTTTGAAGTTATTGGGGTTGACCATGACCGGACGCCCCCAGCCAAAACCGATAAAAATCAAGGCGATGAGTCCGATCGGGTCGATATGGGCTATGGGATTGATCGTGAGCCTTCCCTGATGCTTCGGTGTATCATCTCCGCAGCGGTATGCCACGATCGCATGCGCAAATTCATGGAATGACAAAGCGATGACGATCCCCGGAAGGATCATCGCCGTCTCTGCCAGCCAGTCCATCGGACTCGAGTAACGTCCGCTTGTAATCGATTGATATGCCATGATCGCTATAAAAATCAACGCCATGGGATTTCCCAAAAATCGTTTCAAAAATTACTTCCTTTATTTATACAGGGGATGAGCCAGGCAAAGCTCTCTTACGATCGCCGTTGCTTTTGCACTCATCGCGCTGTCTCCCGGATTGTCGAGAACCATAGCAATGGCTTCTGCGACCTTTGCGAACTCGGGTTTCATGAAGCCTCTTGTCGTGCAGGCTGCTGTACCGATACGGATACCCGCAGTGACCATCGGACCGTTGGGATCTCCGGGAACCGTGTTTTTATTGGTTGTGATGCCGCAGGCGTCAAGCAGGATCTCAGCATCTTTTCCGGTGATGTTTTTGTTTATGAGATTGACAAGCATCAGGTGGTTGTCTGTGCCTCCGGAAACAAGTTTGAAGCCGCGAGCCATGAGCTCATCCGCAAGATATTTGCAGTTTGCAATGACGTTCTTCTGATATTCAATAAATTCAGGGGTTGCCGCTTCTTTAAAACAAACAGCTTTCCCTGCGATGATGTGCATCAAAGGTCCGCCCTGGTGTCCCGGGAAGATGGCCTTGTTGATGCTCTTTCCGAATTCTTCTTTCGCAAGGATCATTCCGCCTCTGGGGCCTCTCAGTGTTTTATGTGTAGTCGTCGTGACAATGTGTGCATGCTCGACCGGATTCGGGTGAAGCCCTGCAGCAACAAGCCCTGCAAAATGAGCCATATCGACCATCAGCAGTGCACCCACTTCATCAGCGATCTCACGGAAGATCTTTGCATCGATGACTCTCGGATACGCGCTTGCGCCCGCTACGATCATTTTGGGTCTATGCTCTTTTGCCAGCTTTCTGATTTCATCAAAATCGAGCTGTTCTGTCTCTATATTTAATTTGTAGGATGCAAAATCATAATTGATACCGGAAAAATTGACCGGGCTTCCATGAGTCAGATGCCCTCCGTTATAAAGATCCATACCGAGGATCTTATCGCCGTGCTGAAGAACTGCCGCGTAAGCTGCCATATTCGCAGAAGAACCGGAATGCGGCTGCACATTTACATATTCAGCATGGAACAGCTCTTTTGCACGCTCGATGGCTAAAGTTTCGACCTCGT
>CAZKCB010000201.1:0-1009 GCA_964550965.1 uncultured Oscillospiraceae bacterium | reverse complement strand
GCTCACAGCCGCCATAATAACGTTTTCCGGGATAGCCTTCCGCGTATTTGTTCGTCAGCGGGCTTCCGCAGGCTTCCATAACTGCCTCTGATGTAAAATTTTCCGAAGCGATCAGTTCGATGTTATGCTCCTGACGTTCGATTTCTCTGTTCATCATGGCACTGAGTACCGGATCAGTCTTCTCCAAATTAACGTAATTCATTTCGCCTATCCTCTTCCTATCCACTCCAATAATTGTTGAACACTTGCATATTGTTACTACTATAGTACAAGCTTATAAATTATTCAATGCTTTTTTACACCAACACGCTATGATCAATCGCACTTTTTAGTTAACGTTCTGTAAATCACGTATAATTAATTATATATTTATGTTTTAAGTACGTATTTTATCTCTTCGAGTATTTTTTTATCTTATCGTTACCAAAATATTGCTTTCCGTCGCAAAAAACGGATTTTTAAAGACATCGTTTCGTGGTATAATAAGAGAATCAATACTAAGGAGGAATCATGAAAAAATTAGCAGAAGTCCTTTCATGCAACGATGACGGAACAGCAAAGATCGTCCTTTATAAACATCAAAAATGTTCCGGCTGCGGTTTATGCAATCGAAGCATGCACCCGGGCTCCGTCATTATCGCAGAAAACCCTGTCAATGCCGGCGAAGGAGATATGGTTTCCGTCGATCTGCACAAGCAGTTTTCTATGGTGCCGGTCATTTTCAAGTATATCCTTCCTCTTGTCATGTTTTTTGGAGGTCTGGGACTTGGAATGCTTCTTTTCCCTGATGATAAAGGCGGATGGAAAGCAGTTTTGCTTGCTTTTGTTCTCCTGATCATTTCCTTAGTGGTCGCTTTTGTATTTCAAAATCTATACCGGCCAAATTACAAGGCCAAAATAATCAAACGTGCATAGAGTCGTGCCGAATGAGGGCATGACGGTAAGGAGGAAAAGATGTCTGCAAACACAGTATATTTAACGGTTGACACCTTTGAAGAAGAAGTATTGA
>CAZKCB010000200.1:0-4287 GCA_964550965.1 uncultured Oscillospiraceae bacterium | reverse complement strand
AAGAACTTTCCCACGTGATCAATTTTGACTTGCCGAATATACCGGAGACTTATGTCCATCGGATCGGCAGGACCGGAAGGGCAGGACTTGGAGGGATCGCGATCTCGTTTTGTGATACCGAAGAGAAACCCTACTTGAAAGACATCGAGAAATTGACGGGAAAAACGATCCCGGTCATTGAAGATCACAAGTACCCCTTGATCGAAGAAGAACCCGAGGTAAAACCCGTGCCGCAAAAAAAAGCTGCCGGAGCAAAACGGAATTCGGGAAATTATTACCGCAAACGCGGCAAATAAAATTGAGTGCAGACCCGCATCGCAGCTCTTCCAAAAGGATAAAAAACAAGTATGCATAGATGAATATTTGTTATACATACACCTTGTGTAAAATAACGAAAAGCACTATAATCTATTTGTTAGCAGATTACCGGGCGCAGCATCTTTTGCCTGCGCCAAGATTAATTTAATGGAGGAAATGCTCATATGAAAAAAATGCTTGCAGTAGTACTCGTTTTACTGTTTGTGCTCGGAAGTTTCGCAGGATGCGGATCGGGCGGCAGTGATAAAGAGGACGCAAAGGTCATCAAAATCGGAGTGTTCGAACCCGTAACCGGAGAAAACGGCGGCGGTGGATTCCAGGAAGTTCTTGGAATGAGGTATGCAAACACCATTTATCCTACAGTTGATATCGACGGAGAAACCTACAAGATCGAACTCGTCGAAGTAGACAATAAGTCTGACAAGACCGAAGCTGTCACGGCAGCTCAAAGATTGATCAGCGAAGGCGTAGTTGCCGTACTCGGTTCCTATGGCTCCGGTGTATCTATCGCAGCAGGAGACATTTTTGCTGAAGCAAAAGTAGCGGCTGTCGGTGCTTCCTGCACCAACCCGCAAGTCACAGCAGGCAATGATTTTTACTTCCGTGTCTGCTTCCTTGACCCGTTCCAGGGTACCGTTATGGCCAACTATGCGATGCAGAACGGTGCAAAAACCGCTGCTGTCATCACTCAGCTTGGTGACGACTATTCCTCCGGTTTGGGTTCCTACTTTGTAGAAGCGTTCAATAAACTCGCAGGAGACGGCGCAGTCGTTTCCGAGGAGCAGTTCCAGACCAACCAGACCGATTTCAAAGCAATTTTGACCAACATCAAAGCGAAGAATCCGGATGTTATCTTTGCTCCCTCTTCGATCACGACAGCTCCGCTGATCATCAAGCAAGCTCGTGAACTCGGAATCACCGTTCCCATCATGGGCGGCGACACCTGGGAAAATGCAACGATCATCGAAAATGCAGGCACAGCTGCCGAAGGAATCGTTCTTTCCACATTCTTTGATGCAGCAGAACCTGCTACAGACGAAGCGGCTAAATTTATCCCGGGCTTCAAAACCTATCTTGTAGAAAACGATCAGCCTGAGATCATTCCGGCCGTATCGGCTCTCGGATATGATACCTATCTGGCAGTCATTCGTGCAATCGAAGCTGCCGGCACGACGGATACCGTTGCGATCCGTGATGCCTTGCAGGATGTTTCCTTTGACGGTGTTACCGGAGCGATTTCCTTCAATGAGACTGGTGATGCCAACAAAGACATGGCATTCATCAAGACTGTTGAAAACGGACAGTTCAAGTTCCTCAAGACCGTATCTGTAGAATAATCGAAACCACGAGCAAAAATGATAATTGAGTGGGAGTTTCGCACTCCCACTCAATTTCTAATTCGTCTTCCTAGGAAGACAGATGCAGGAGAACGATTTACATGACACTTACCACGTTGCTGCAGCATGGCTTAACTGGTATTTCACTTGGAGGAGCCTATGCGCTGATTGCCATCGGGTATACGATGGTGTACGGAATATTACGACTGATCAATTTCGCCCATGGCGAGATTTTTATGATGGCAGGATATTTTATGATTTTTGCCATTTCTTCCTTTCCCTGGTTCATTGCCGTACCGATCGTCCTGATCGCGACGGTTCTTTTGGGGGTCATTATTGAAAAGGTGGCTTACAAACCTCTTAGAAGCGCGCCGAGGATGTCGATCATGATTTCGGCAATCGGTGTTTCCTATTTGCTTCAAAATCTCGCAACCTATCTGTTTACGGCGTTGCCGAGGGGCTATCCTGACATTCCTTTCCTTAAGAAGATCTTCCAGATCGGCGATCTTTCTGCCTCTCTGGTCACAATAATCACGCCATTCCTGACTTTGGCGCTGGTGTATGTCCTGATGCTTCTCATCAATCACTCCAAAATGGGTATGGCAATGAGAGCGGTATCAAAGGACTTTGAAACCTCCCAACTGATGGGGATCAAAATCAATCAGGTTATCAGTATGACCTTCATCGTCGGCTCTTTGCTGGCGGCCATCGGGTCTATTTTGTATTTTACGGACCGCATGACCGTCTTTCCGTTCAGCGGTATGCTGCCAGGCTTAAAGTGCTTTGTAGCGGCTGTTCTCGGCGGGATCGGAAGCATTCCGGGAGCCGTCATCGGCGGTTTTATTCTTGGCATCGGCGAAACGGCTTTGGTTGCTATGGGCTATTCCACGTTCAGTGATGCCTTCACCTTTGCGATCCTGATCGTCATGCTTCTCTTTCGACCTACGGGCTTATTTGGAGAGAAAGAGGTGGATAAGGTATGAAGAAGCTGGATATGAAAATCAAGATATTGCTGACCCTTATTCTGATTGCTGCTGCAGTCATGGCGCTTTCGTATCTTGATACGAACAGGGGTCAATACAGCTATGCGCTTTCGATTTTAGAGCGCAGTGCGATCTATGCCGTTGTAGCGGTTTCAATGAATCTTTTGACCGGATTTACCGGACTGTTTTCGCTGGGGCAGGCAGGCTTTATGGCAATCGGTGCTTATACCGTTGCGATACTCACGATCCCCGTTGAAGCACGTCCGTCCGTTTATTATGTAAACGGAATGGCAGATGTTTTATCAAACGCCTATTTGCCTCTTTGGGCGGCATTGATCGTCGGTGGTATTTTTGCGGCGGTCATGGGTTGGCTCATCGGATACCCCGTACTCCGTCTGAAAAGCGATTATCTGGCGATTGCAACGCTGGGCTTTTCGGAGATCATAAGGGCCTTTATTGCCGCACCGCAATTTGACAGGGTCACAAACGGTTCTTACGGACTCAAGAGCATTCCGGGCTTTCCTTCGACCTTTATGGTCTTTGGGGTTTCGGCGCTTTGTATTTTCTTAATGGTTATGATCCTCCGGTCTTCCTACGGCCGCGCTTTCAAAGCGATCCGCGAGGATGAAACGGCGGCAGAAGCCATGGGCATCAATTTGTCAAAGCATAAGCAGATGGCGTTTATCATAAGCTGCTTTTTCACAGGCGTTGGCGGCGGAATGCTTGCAGTCTATATGCGCTCGATCGATTCAAAGAGTTTCCAGATCGGCCTGACCTACGATATTCTGTTGATCGTCGTTCTCGGCGGCATCGGAAGTGTCACAGGCAGCGTGCTCGGCTCGTTCCTCATGACCGCAGGCCGCGAATGGCTGCGCTTCTTTGACGATCCTTTGACGATAGGCACTTTTTCCGTTCCTCTCTTTAGGAGCGGTTTCCGTATGGTCATCTTTTCGTTGATCCTGATGGCGATCGTCCTTTATTATCGCAAGGGCCTTATGGGCACGAGGGAATTCTCCTGGGATGGGATCTACAATTTCCTCCGACGAAACCTTTATTTGCGATGGCGAAAGCAAGAGGGAAAGGAGGTGAAGCGCGATGAGTGAGCCTGTACTTGTACTCAGTGACATCACGATGCAATTTGGCGGTGTCATCGCTGTCAATAACCTTTCCATGGAAGTTCGACAGGGCGAGATCGTTGCGATCATAGGCCCGAACGGAGCAGGAAAAACCACGGCGTTCAACGTCATCACCGGCGTATATGCTCCCTCCAACGGAGAAGTGACTTTTCGAGGAGAGACGGTCATCAGCAACTTCCCCCGCGGCAAAATGGAAAAACTTTATTCCGGAGAAAACAACGGAAAATATACAAAAGAGGTTCGGAGAACACCCGATCGGATCACAAAGAAGGGCATTGCAAGAACCTTCCAGAATATTCGCCTGTTCAAAGAGCTGACGGTTTTTGAAAACGTTCTGATTGCAAAACACATGAACATGTCGGCAGGCCTGTTTTCTTCGACTTGTATGCTGAATCGCAAGGAAGAAAAATCTATGAAGCAGGATGTTCTCGAACTTTTATCAATTCTGGAACTTTAAGGTGATCAAGTTTAAATTGCAATCTCACTTCCGTATGTGACAAAACGGATCGTTTT
>CAZKCB010000199.1:0-4298 GCA_964550965.1 uncultured Oscillospiraceae bacterium | reverse complement strand
CCGAATCGTATTTTTGATTAACGGAACGGTCGAGGCTCTTGGGGCGAAAACAGAAGTCTTTCGTCATCCTGCGACGAAGGAAACAGCAAAGATCACGGGCTGTAAAAACATTGCACCGGATGTTCGGAAGTCCGAGCATACAGTAGAGATCGCAGAATGGGGTATCGATGTTGTAACAACAATGAATATTGAAAAACAAGAAGGCTTTCTTGGGGTCAGGGCAAATAATATTAAACTGGCGGAGGAAAATGCAGAGGGAAATTGCTATCCGGTATGGATCGCGGATGAAAGCGAAGCGCCTTTTAGGACAACACTCTATCTCAAAATAGGTTCTGCACCAAATAGATTGGATGATTTCCATCTCCAATGGGAAATGAGCAAAGAGCAAAGAAATAAAATAAGAAACCTTGGCCAGCCTATCAGGATCCAGCTGAATAAAGAAGATGCCTTTTTTATGGAAAAATAAGAGATCTGCTTCAAACAAGAAAGCTCCTGCAAAATTTTGCAGGAGCTTTCGTCTATCTTCTTGAATGTTTTAAATTACATTTTGTGTATGGGTCGCAATCATGACGGAACTTGCTTTGATGACGGCGATCGCTTCGTCGCCTATCTTCAAATTCAGGGCCTGAGCAGAAGCGGTTGTAATGCTGGAAACGATTTTAGACCCGTTGACATCGATAACGACTTCGGTCGATACCGGGCCTTCTTTGATTTCGCTGATTTTACCCTTTAATTGGTTTCTTGCGGATAGCTGCATATCAATACCTCCTATTACTTTTAACAAAGATATGGAAATTTACTGCTGTATGCATCACAATTTAAGACGTAATTTTAGTATAAGATCCTATTTGAACTATGTCAATAAATGTTCAAAATATTCTGTAAATTTAAAGTTCACTGAGATCTTCCCTCAGCAGTTTGTTTGTAACGTTTGAGAACGTAGAAAGACGTTCTTCGATGCGTCCGGGGAATGATTTGTTGAGATAGGTCAGGTTGTCGAATTTGGTGTGCCAGATATCTCCTTCTTCTCCGAATTTCATGTGAGCCTGCGTATAGCCGTCCATGTTGCCCAAGGTCCAGTTTGTCGATTCAAAATAGACGTAAGGGATCCCGAGAGCCCTGAACGGTGCGTGGTCGCTGAAGTCTCCTGTTGTTCCGGCAGGAAAGTCCTTGTTTCTCCCGGGCTGGGTGACGAGAGTAAGATCATTGTCCTCTGCAATTTCAAGCGCCCGGTCACGGAACTTTCCTTTTTTCCCGGCATCCCCGTAAACATACGCGTTATCGCCGGCTACGATGCTGTCAAAGTTCACCATCAGGAGTGTATTCTTGACCTCAGAAGCGCTCATGTGGGTAGCGTAGTAGTCGGAACCGCAAAAACCGATCTCCTCTGCTCCGAAAAATATAAATTCCAGGGTCTGCGGAGTTTCGACATCCTTAAGTAAATCGGCGGTTTCGAGAAGCAGCGCGACACCGGAGCCGTTATCGTCGACTCCTTTTCCGACATCGGCGGAATCGTAATGTGCGCCGACAAGGACCGTTTCTTCACTTTCGCCGGGTTTTTCGGCGATGATGTTTTCAGAATCAAAAATGGCCTCTCCTACTTTGAACAAGAAAGGCTGTCTGGTCACTTCATAACCGCTTTTCGTAAGCTGCTCTGCGATCCAGTCTCCCGCGGCAATTTCTGCATCTGTTCCCGCCGGGCGTGCACCCATTGATGAGAGTTCATTCAAATAGCCAGAGGCCAAAGTCCCATAGGCGATTTTTTCTTTCCCGAACGCACAGCCTCCCAGTGCGAGGAGCGTAATCAAAAGCAGGATCAAAAGGTTTTTCTTTAAGAAGCGGTGGTTCATAATGACTTTCCCTCCCGAAAAAATAGAATGGCTGCCGTTCAAAATGTATTATACAAGAGTATAATATTATTAACCATTGAAAACATGAAAAATAAGGTAAAAAATAAATGTAAAAATGCCCTTGACCTTTCCCCTACGGGAAGGAGTATATTCAAAAAAGAACATGTTCAAGATCAAAAATGATGAATCTGAAATAGAGGCGGTGACCGTATGCTTACAATCGGAGAATTTTCGCGGATCTGCAGAGTGTCAACAAAGACACTCCGCTATTATGACCAGATCGGTTTGCTGAAACCGGAGCACGTCAGCAAGGAGTCAGGATATCGGTATTATGAAATGATCCAGATGGAACGTTTGCTGTTTATTATGAAACTGAAGCAGTATCAGTTTTCACTGCCGGAAATAGCTTCTGCTCTTGCGAAAAATGACGCAAAAGATCTGGCGGAGCGCATTCGCGAAAAGAAACAGGAGATCCTGCGACGGATCGAAGACCAGGAAGAGCTTCTGGCTCGAATGCAGCGGGATATTGAGAAAATGGAGAGGTGTGAAAATATCATGGACACAAATTATGTGATAAAAACAATTGAAATGCAGCCGAAGACGATCTACAGCCTGCGCAAGAAAATGGGACTGAAAGATTTCGGCTCGACCATGGGTGAACTTTGCGGAGGAATGGAAAAACAGGGAATCAAACCCGCAGGACCTTTCCTTGCGATCTACCATGATGAAGAATTCGATCCTGAAAGCAGCGACATCGAAGTAGGAGTTCAAGTAGCAGCCACGAGCGGCGACCATATAAGGACGCTTGCCGGCGGGTTGGCCTGTTTTGCAACTCACATAGGACCTTACGATGATTTTTCGCAGTGCTATGCTGCGCTTGCAGAATGGATCGAAAAAGAAGGCTACCAGATTGCAGGGCCTCCGTTTGAATTATACATAAAAGGCTGCGAAGGCAATACGGATCCGAGCCAATATGTGACAGAAATCTATTTCCCGATCAAGAAATAGATTTCGCTAAAACCAAAAGATAAAAAACGAGGGCAGAAAAAAGTGCCCTCGTTTTTTGTATCTGCCTGGGTTTTCTCGTTTAGGGCTCTATAGCGTAATTGTTTTTGTTGCGATCCGATCGATAAAAGAACTATCGTGTTCAACAAAAAGCATGGTAGGACAACAACGCAGCAAGAGGTCTTCCAGCTGGATCCGTGAAATCACATCGACATAGTTCAACGGTTCGTCCCAAATATATAGATGCGCTTTTTCGCTAAGGCTTTTTGCGAGAAGCACTTTCTTTTTCTGCCCTTCGCTGAAATCTTCGATGCTTTTTTCAAATTGGGTTCTCGAAAAATCAAGTTTCCTGAGAATTGCTTTGAAAAGAGTTTCATCGATTTGGTTTTCTTTTGCGAAGGATCTCAGGTCTCCGTTTAAAAGAGAAGTGTCCTGAGAAACATAGGAAATGACAAGACCGCTTTCGACTTTCAATGACCCTTCGATGCAAATCTCTTCCCCTAAGATCGCTTTGAAAATGCTTGATTTGCCGCTTCCGTTTTTGCCGCAAAACGCGATCCGATCTCCTGGATGGACCGAGAAGCTTAAGGGACCTGCAACCGGGAGGCCATCATAACAGATTACGAGATCGCTTGCTTCCAATAATTTACCTTTTGACCATGTCAGCGCCGAAACCGATAAGCTGTCTGCACTTTCAATGTTTTTCAAAAGCAGCGATTTTTCTTCTTTCGCTTTTTCCTGCCTTGCTTCAATTGATTTTGAACGTTTCATCATCTTTGCAGCTTTGTGGCCGATCCGTCCCTTATCCGGTTTGATCCCCGATACTTTGATTCCGTTTTTGCTTTGCTCAACATTATCTGACCAGAAACTCGTACGCTTTGCAGCTGCTTCCAACTGCTTGATTTCGGCTTTCCTCTTTTCATTTTCGGCAAGTTCGAAACGATCCTGCAATTCTTTGTTCTGCCACCAGGTTGAAAAGTTGCCTTTTTGTATTTCAATGTTTGTTTTGTTTATTGAGAGGATATGATCGATGCAATGATCCAGGAAAGCTCTGTCATGCGAGACAAGGAGAAACCCCTTTTTCTTTTTCAAATAGGCGCTTACCATGTCGCGCGCTTCGCGGTCGAGGTGATTCGTAGGCTCGTCGATCAAAAGAAAGCGATTGCTTTTCAAAAAGAGTGTCGCGAGAAGAACTTTCGTCTGTTCACCGTTGCTCAACGTATCGAAGCGGCGGTATAACACTTCGGAGGGAACCGCGAGCAGAGAGAGCTCCTTTTCTATTTCCCAAAGCTGGTAACTGGGAAAAATATTTCCGATAACGGTGAGCGTTTGCAGTGTTTCGTCTGAGACTGCATAAGGAAAGTAATCAAATGCGACCGGGGAAAAAATTTTTCCGCGATACTCGTATTGACCCAGCAAGAGTTTTAAAAAAGTTGTTTTCCC
>CAZKCB010000198.1:0-4373 GCA_964550965.1 uncultured Oscillospiraceae bacterium | reverse complement strand
CAGCCGCTTTGCCATCTTCATATTTTTGCACTCCGCGAACCAGTTTCGAGAGCCTTTTCTCATTCAATTGGTTGTCGCGAAAGTATTTGCATAGCAACGCATCCTCTTTACTGATGAAAAATTTGCTCTCCCCCGGATCACCTTGTCGCCCGGCTCGGCCGATCAATTGTCGATCAAGGCGAAGACTTTCATTGATACCGCAGCCGATGACAAAAAGTCCTCCAACATTTTTTACAAATTCATTTTCTTGCTGATCCTGCCCTCCTAGTTTGATATCCACACCACGACCGGCCATGTTGGTTGAAATTGTTATAGCATATGGCTTCCCTGCATTTGATATGATCTCTGCTTCCCTTTCGTCATTTCTGGCATTCAATACATTGTGTGGCAAATCGTTTTCTGATAACAGCTTTGAATACTGCTCCGATTCCATAACACTTTGCGTTCCTAAAAGAACCGGCTGCCCTTTGCCATATGCCCCTTTGATTTGAAGAAGGATTGCTTGCCTTTTTTCCTTTTCCGTATCGCATATACAATCAGCGTGATCCTTGCGAATACAAGGAACATGAGGTGGAATCACATCAACATTGAGTTCATACATGGATTTCAGTTCCTTTCTTGAAGATACAGCAGTTCCTGTCATACCACACAGAAAAGAATATTTCAGAAGGAAAAATTGCAGGGGCATAGAATTAAATACGATCGTCTGACTGCTGCCAGTCAATTTTTCTTTTATTTCAACCGCTTGATGTAATATTGCCGAGAATCTACGAGCGTGAGCAATTCTTCCGGTGGTTTGATCAATAACGAATATTTCACCGTGCTTAATCAAATAGTCCTTGTCTTTGCTCAAAAGATATCTTGCCTCCATTGCCGCGCTTATATATGCTAAAATGTCCATATTTTTTTCGTCATACAAATTGCTGAGATCCATCGCTTGCTCGATATATTCAATGCCGGAATCAGTAAGATAGCATTTATGCTCTGTTTTATTGCATACGAGATCAGCAGGTTTCAGCATTTGGATGATTTCGTCAATATATAATGCATCTGTCAACGCAAATTTTGTATTTCTTGCTATAACCAACGGAATTCTTGCTTCATCGATGAAAATAGAATCCGCTTCATCAACAATAGCAGCATCAAAGGAAATAGGCAGCAAATCACTTTCCGCAGAACACAAAAAGTTCTTCAAGTAATCAAATCCCACTTGTTTTGCTGAAGCATAAACAATATTCGCCGAATAAGCAGCTGATCGTTCTGCCAAAGTTGACTGTTCCTGAATAAAAGAGCCAGTAAGGCCGCAGAATTCAAAAATGTTTTTATTTTGCTTATAGTCCCTTTTTGAAAGATAATCATTAAACGTCAGAATATGGACGTGCTTACCTTTTAGAGCCAAGCAAATTGCCGTCATTACCGCAGCTAAGGTTTTACCTTCTCCAGTAGGAAGTTCTGCAATATTTCCTTGCTGCATCGAGTAGGCTGCAGAAATTTGTGTATCAAATAAAGAAAATCCGGTGCACCTCTCAATGACTTCTTTTATTAAGCTGTAAAGCAGTGGATCATTCGATTGATCAAATGCTTCCACTTTTGAAGTCAATTCCGTATCGCTTAAATGAATCCAAGAAAATTGTTTTACCTGTACTATAAAATCAGCGTACAAAATAATGCACCGTTTCTGAAACAGCGTTTGTTTTTTCAATGTTAAATTCTCCTTTGCTATTTGATTTGAAAATGCAAAGGAGTGTTTACTCTATTTTACACACAGACCTAATTTGAAATAAATATCCCGTATGGATTTGGAGATTGGGAATTTGAAAGAATAGAAGCAAAAGCATAAGAAGCGGAAGCACAAATAACAGGACAGGAAAAAGGAAAGCCATAGTTAGCGCTATCGTAGCAAGAATATATAAAAGACCACTTAATATATGAGCTTTCTTGTTTTCCAACAGTTTACCTCCAAAAGAATATTTCAGTATATATTATTAAGTGTAACACAATAATAAAATGTTACACTTAATAATGTTCATTTTTATTTGAATTTTTTCGAACAAGCAACATATTCTGCGACTAAATAAAAGTTATCCAGGTCGTCTTCGTCCAAGCCCCTAAAGGCAAAGATCTCATCCCACAGCAGGCTGCTTCCCTCGACAAAGAAGAAGCCGGTTTCAACTTCGAGGCCGACAAGGATCTGTCTTCCTTTGAACACATCGTCCTGCTTCTCATAAAGCAGCTTACCTGCTCCTTCGTTTTCAACGATGAAGCCTACCGGTACAGGTTCTTTTCCCGCAGGGAGCTTATCTCTGTGACAGTCATTTTGCATTACATTGAAAAGAATGATTTCGTTTAGCTGCTCTCCGGCATGCTCTGTCAAAGGGTATTTTTGTTTGAGATATTCAATGATTTCAGCACCCGTTTTTCTATTGGGATGCAGCGTGGGCCTGTATTCATCATACGTGGTTCTCCATGATTCAACCAACGCAGGCGTAATTTCTTGCATCAACATAGTTTATTCTCTCCTTTTTTATGTAGTATATAAATTATACAACACTATTCCGGAAAGTTTAAAGCCATTCGGGAAACTAATTAAAATTTATCCTGATATCCCCCGCATCTGTTTTGATATCAAAGGTATTTTGAACAGCCTGTTTGCTTTCTGATAAAATCGAAGATGTTTCATCATTCCCGATAAACACTCTGCCCAAATCCGAATTGAGATCAAAATCATACTGCTCTTTTGCAATGTCACTGTCGATCGTTACTTGGCCCATGTCGCAGCGGACCTTTGTGAGTCCCGCAAGACTGCCCGAAAGCGCAACATCCCCCGCACTTGAGGAGACTTCAAAACCCTTTGAATCAAGGTTCTTTGCGGTCAGTTTTCCGAAATCCAATGCGATCTTGCCCTGCTCTACGGTGGTATCCGTCAATGTGACATCTCCGCTGTCCATATTTATTTTCAGCTGCTTTGCATTGATGCCGCCCACCTCCAATTTTCCAAAATCCAGACCCAGCTTTATGTCCTCGAAGACGGCGTCTTTAGGGTAATAGATCTTGATTTTGCCAGCCTCCTGACTTTTCGTACCAAAGCTTATATTGAAGTTAAAATAATCATGTTTCTCTTTGTCTGCAATGATCAGCACACCATTTTCGATCTTAATGTCAGGCTTCCCCGCCGCCGTATCAAAACTGCCTTCGACCGCATACTTGTCACTCGGAATGAGTTCCATATCAGAGAAGTCCATTTCGGCATCGATGCTTTTGAATGTTTCGAGATCATCACTGAAAGATTCTGTACCACCACGGTTCTTTCCCACTTCGAATCCATCGGGACCAAGGCGAATGGGGTTATTCCCGCCTGTCATAAATCCGATCCCTGCGAGCACGATGCCCAATGCGATCAATGCCACCGCCACAACGAGACCCTTTTTTACTCTCTTATTCATTTATTTGACCCCCTTTTGATTTGTTCTGCAATTTTCGGTTCATAGACCTTGCGAGGCCGCCGAAAATCCCCCTGGCCGCAAGCATCACGAGAATACCGATTATGATAGTGGCTCCAAGCATTGCGAGGCCGACACCTATCGTAAAAATTGCCGAAGGCAGGCTGACCGCAATGACTCCGATCCCTGCGATAAGCATAACGATTCCGGCAAGGAAGAACGCCGCTACGCTTACGATCAAGCCGATCACTACACAGATCGCCGCTATGACAATAGCAATGACGACTGCCGCCGCCGCGATGGCCAGTGGAAGTGCGATCGGTGCGGAAAGGATCGCGAGCAGGATGAACCAAATGGCCGAGATCCCCTTTTTGACCGAAGGTTCAGGGCTTTCGTTCAATTCCTTGATCGCTGACTCCGCTTTGACCCTTGCCGCGATCTGCGAAGGAGAACCAAGCTCCTCGATGATTTTTTGTTCATTTTCTTCGCCGGCTTCGTCAAAATATTCATTGTAATATTCCAGCGCCGCTTCGGCTTCTTCCCGCGGGACTCTTGAAAGCCCCTGCTCTAATTTCTTAAAAAACTCAGCCCTATTCATTGTCTTCCCCTCCACATAACAGTTCGTCCACTTGAGTCTTGTATTCGATCCAATCCCTTTGGTATCCTTCAAACTTCGTTCTGCCCTCGGTCGTAATGGCATAATATCTTCTGTTTCTCCCCTGAAACGGTTGATCATAAGTCGTCAGATACCCATCCTTTTGAAGTCTTCTAAGCACCGGATAAAGTGTTGACTCAGAAATATCCATCTTGTCTCTCATTGTCTGAGTCAGCAGATATCCGTACGTATCCCCTCTTGCCAGCACCGCCAGCACACATGCGTCGAGCAGTGTCGATCCAACCGCGTTGCGGATCGTGCAGCCGTTGCAGTGAATG
>CAZKCB010000197.1:0-4374 GCA_964550965.1 uncultured Oscillospiraceae bacterium | reverse complement strand
CAATACCACAAATCTTGATCCCGTGTTCGTGGAAACATTCCACTAGTTTTTCTTCAGGAATGACATCCTCACACATTTCGAAAAAGACCATATCTATGTCAAGGCGATCATCCTTTACGTCGACACCGGGGATTTTCGAAAGTTCAGCTGCAAGGTACGCCGCATTTTCATGATCGATGGCAAGGCGTTCTGTCATTTTTTCAAGGGCAATGATTCCTGCTGCTGCAAGGATCCCGGCCTGCCTCATTCCACCGCCCATAAGCTTCCTGTTTTTTCTGGCTTTCTCTATAAATTCTTTGCTACCTGCAACAATAGAGCCTACGGGAGCTGCAAGGCCTTTTGAGAGGCAAAACATGACAGAGTCAGAGTAGGCGGCGATCTCTTTTGCATCAACGCCTAAGGCCACCGCGGCATTAAAGATCCTCGCACCATCCAGATGTACCGGTATCCCATGTTCTTCCGCAAGCTCCTTTATCATCATAAGGTTATCGAGAGGGATCGCCGTTCCAAGCCCATGTGCATTTTCCAGGCAAATCAGCCCGGTGTCGGGGTAGTGGATATTTTTGCCCCGGATCGCCATATCAATATCTGCCGGCACAAGCATGCCGTTCATCGTATCAAGAGTTCGAAGCTGAACTCCGGCGATGACAGCCGCCGCACCCACCTCGTGCAAAACGATATGGCAGTCCTTTCCCAAAATGACTTCGTCCCCTCTTTTGGTATGCGTAAGCAAGCATAGCTGGTTTCCAAAAGTACCGCTCGGCACAAATAATGCGGCTTCCTTCCCGACTTTCTCAGCCGCAAGAGCTTCTAATCGGTTTACAGTAGGGTCATCTCCGTAAACATCGTCTCCTACTTCGGCTTCTGCCATAGCTTTTCTCATTTCCGCAGTAGGCATTGTGACGGTATCGCTTCTTAAATCAATGTATCTCATAAGTACCTCCTGGTTACACCTATTCATGAATGTCAAACATTTCGTTCTATGTTTATCGTGCTTTATAAAAGCACCAACTGTCAAGCTATCTTTTTGTAATATTTGTAATTGCAGCTCGTTTGTCAAGCTCCACAAGCAGCCGAAGCAAATCACTAAGGATGCCGTACCCCGTTTGTTCGATCTCGGGTCCATGCTCGACGATCGAAAGTTTACCCATGAGATCCGTTGTGATCGAAACGATAGAGGATGTGCCGTCTATGCAGGACAATATCTCGCCTTTTGGAACTTCGACCGGAGCAACGATTCCTTTCGCTTTTCCGTTTTCGATGGTTCCGGTGCAGCGCAGCTTGATCGTATTACCACGTTCATCAGCTTTTTTGAGATCCAACGCCGTAATGCCCTCGATTCCTGTCCGGTCAATGTCCGGAGGAGTGAGATCGGCATGCATCAAAACATTCATGAGGGCGGTTATTTTTGCAGCAGCATCCCATCCGGCAATGTCGATCATCGGGTCTGCTTCGATAAATCCGCGTTTCTTTCCTTCCGCGAGGATATCCTCATATTTTTTCCCCACAGCTAATTCTTCGAGAATATAATTGGTCGTTGAATTGAGTATTCCTTCGATTTTTTTGACTTTACAGAGTTTGAGAGTTTCATCGACAAGATTGAAAATAGGGGTGCCGTCCATGACCGTTGTTTCATAATAGAAAAGCGACCCTTGTTTTTTTGCAAGATCATTGAGTTCTTTATAAGCCCATGCAATGGGGCCTTTGTTTGCAGTGATGACATGTTTTTGCCTTGCAAAGGCTCTTTTTATGTGTTCGATGGCAGGCTGTCCTGAAAAGATCTCGAGCGGAGTAAGCTCGATCATGACATCGTAATCAAGCGCTTCGACAACATCCATGGAGGAAAGCCGCGAAAAATCTTTTGTCGAATCCTCAAATCTTCCTTTTTCAGAAATAGCACGGCAAGCTTTCTCTAAATCAATGCCGGAAGGGTCGGCCAGACCCCCTCTGCTTTTCGTTGTAATTCCAACAACAGCGATTTCATATCCAAAGGTCTCAAGGATCTCTTTCTTTTTTTCGAGCAGCAGCTTTGCAAAAGCCTGCCCGGCGTTTCCGAAGCCTAAAAGAACTACTTTGATTTTTTTCATTTTATACTCTTTCCCATTTTTTCAATTATAAGCAATTATCCGTTTCACAAAGAACAGACGCTGCTATTGCAGCGTCTGCTTTTTTATTCCTTTGGATTATCTCGTATTTGCCAATTCTGTGACGCATTTTTTACAAACGTTCTTTCCGTTGAAATTTTTCAATTCGCTCATACTTCCGCAGAAAATGCAAGCGGGGTTGTATTTCTTGAGCATAATGAAATCTTCATCAACATAGATCTCAATGGGATCTTTTATATCGATACCCAGAGTCTTCCGCAACTCAATAGGGATCACGATGCGGCCCAGTTCGTCGACCTTGCGTACGATTCCTGTTGCTTTCATTTTTATCACCTTACTTTCCAAATAGGTATAACACATATTCCTGATCACGCTGCCAATAGATTTTGATAGCCAATTGCAGCGTTGTACTTAGCATACTAATTTAGATGGTTATATTATATCCATTTAAAGTCAGATTTAAACACATTTTGGAGTTTAAGTAATCAGAAAAGCGAAATGTATTGTTATTTAGCCAGTATAGGTATACTGTTAGAAGTGATATATGCTTTAAGATTATTTTGCATGGAGGCATCCTACACCTGAAAAGTCAACCAATCACATCAGCAGTCGAAATTTACAAATCAAAAATTTGTAGTTTCCTTGCATGAGTTCATCATCGGTTTGCACAGCAAATTGCGTGAGTGACAAAGGGAGGATCGGTATCATGAAACAAGAAAGCATCATCAACGCTGAGAAAAGAGAACATTCCAGCACTGGCGCGAATAGACGATTGAGAGCAGCGGGTTATTTGCCTGGCAACATCTGCGGAAAAGGAATGGACTCGGTTTCTATCAGAGTCAAAAAAGACGAGCTTATGAAAAGCTTGCATGAATTTGGAAGAAACGCTGTTTTTAAACTGAAGCTGGTCGGAGACGAAGCCTATGACGTCGTCGTAAGAGAAATTCAAAACTTACCTGTAAAGGGTGGCGATCTGCACGTTGACTTTCAGAAAATCAACCTTCTGGAGGACATGAAAACAGATGTCGCGATCAAATTGGTCGGAGACAATGCCCTCAACACACAAAATTATATTTTGATCACCCAAATGGATACCCTGCCGCTAAAAGGACTTCCTCAGGCTATGCCGGATTCCGTTAAAATCGATGTTTCAAAATTGCAGCCTGGGCAAAGCATAACAGTCGGAGATATAACATTCCCGAAAGGCATCGTTTGTGAGCTTTCACCCGAAGATGTCGTGCTTACCGTAAAGACCTCGCATTTAGCAGATACACTGGAAGCCGCAGAAGCGACTGCTGCAGAATAATAAAGTTCTGGATTTTTAAAACAAAAATGACCGTGTTATGGCTGTTGAACAGCATATGCGGTCATTTTTTTGATGCTTACTTATAACAACGGCCAAGCACAAGCTTCCATGATTTATGCCGATGCAAGCCCATTTACTTTATCAAAGATATATTTTTCAACGCTTTCTTTTGGAGTATCAAGGGTAACTGCCAATTCCCCATATAATAAATCTTCTGCCAGTTTCATATATCGCTTATCGATTTGACTGACTTTCTTTCCCTTATTAAGTTCATTTTGTTTCTTTTCGTATACTGTTTTTATGATTTTGACCCACTCACTGCAGTCATTCGTTTTTATTGCATTTTCATATTTTACTGCGAGCACTCTGTGATTATCTTCCTCGATCGTTTCAATCGAAGGGATACTCAGAACCAGTTTTTCAACCTCCTCATCGGTAACGATCCGTCGCATAACGATTTTCACATTATCGACCGGAGCATAAATCACGCTGTTCTTCGCATATATAGGGCGGATCGTATAATCAGGTTTGCTCTTATCTGCTCCTTCAAAGCCAGGAACGCCGATGCTTTCAATGACGCATACACCATTATGTCCATAAACGATCAAATCATTTACCTTATACATACAATCTCCTACCTCCAATCCTTTTTATGAATCAGACAATTTGAAACAAAAAAACGCACCACCACACAGCAACTGAGCGGGATACGTTTTCCATGTTCCAATAGTTTTTTCAGAAGGGACGAGCCCCCTTGAATTTCTATATATCGTCAGTTCTATATTAAATTTCATCACTTATCTTTGATTTATATTATACCGTTTTTTTTATGTTTTGGTAAGTGGTTTTTGTACGAAAAAAACCGCCCTCGATTATCGTTTCCTGCTGGAAGGGTTACAAGAAACTGGGCGCACATAAAAACTAGAGGCAAATTTTATTCTGCCTCTAGAAAAATAGTGACCT
>CAZKCB010000196.1:0-4406 GCA_964550965.1 uncultured Oscillospiraceae bacterium | reverse complement strand
CTTATCAACGAATACTCTCGCGTTTGGGAAACAGGCGGTCATGACTTCTCGGAACTGTAAGCTCATGTCCATTACCAGATAGGCTACTTCTGTTCGCTGCGCAAGGGGAAAGCGCAAAAAGTAAGCAATCAGATCTTCTGAGATTTTGGAGGGAAGGATATCAAGTACCTTGTGTTTGATGGGATCTGTCAAAATGCATTGAAACTTTCGACCTCCTGCATTGCCTTTTAACTCGTCAATCGAAAGAACTTTTGGTAATTTAGGGAGCGGATAGGAAATGCGATCCAAGATTGCGGTCTCTTCGGATATCACTTTTGTTACAATAATGTCTTTCGATTCGAGCAGGTCTCCCGTATAATTTGGGTAGAGCATAAGTTTGATCTCCTTTCGAATGTGTTTCGCAACTTTATTCTACTTGAGATCTTGCTTCATGCTCTCTTCTTTTGTTTGAAATCAAAGATGTTGTGGTGGAGCTCAAGTGAAATAAAATGAATCACCGGCGGTGCCGGTGATTCCGTAAAAACTTTAGCAATCCCAAAAAATAAAAACTCCTTCTGCTATAACTCTTTTTGCGGTCTGAAAATTGCGAGAAGAGAAAATTGCAAAAGGAGAATTTACTGCTTTTTAAAGACAAAACGCGGCATACAACGGAACCGACTTAAGGCCGTCTTTCTCGCCGAAGTTTTTGAGGGAAAGCCTGATGGAATATGCTGGTGCAAACGTGTTAACAAAGACGCTGAGACTTCTGGATTTGACGTGCTCACCTTTCTTGACTTCGATGCCGATGATCTGATTACTCTTTTGCAGGACAAAATCAAGCTCGGCAATGCTGTTGCTTTCCCAATAATATAGGTCGTATCCTTTGCCCGCAAGTTGCTGCGCAACATAGTTTTCCGTCACTGCACCCATGAATGTATTGCCATCCCCTGATAGGATCGCTTGCTGTGAAATGCGGGACTTCATCACCAAAAGGCCTACGTCACCCATATAGAGCTTAAAGGCTGACAAATCAGTATATACGGAAATAGGTTCGATTGCTTGGCTGATTCTGTGGCATTTTAGAACAATACCGGCAAGATTGAGCCATTCGATGGACGCACCGAATAAAGAAGAACTTCCGCCCTTTTGAACGACTTTGTATTGAAATTTCTTATTCTCCTTGGCAAGTTGGCTTGGGATGGAATTGTAACAAGCTCTGATTTTAACACTTTCGCTGTTGCTCGAATATTTTGCCATGTCCGCGATATAATTGTCCAGTATCTCATTCTGAATGAACGTGACATCCAGAAAGCTTTTTGCTTTCAGAAATGCGTTTATGCAAGCGGGCATGCCGCCGATAATGAGATATTCGCGATAGAGTTCGGTTGCTTCCTGATGCAGCGAATCTGGAAGAGGTGTCATCTTTTCAAAAGAATTTTTTATTTCATCACACAAGAGTTTCTTGCCTCGCGACCACAGATATTCTTCAAAATCAAGAGGATAGAGTGTGATGCTCTCAACCTTTCCTACGGGGAAGGAGTAATGCTGGCGGTTAATGGCAACACCCAGAAGGCTTCCTGCGCTTGCAATATAGTATTCGGGGGTTTCCTCGCAAAAATACTTAAGAGAAGTCAGCGCCCGCTCGCAGGACTGGATTTCATCGAATATGACCAGCGTTTCTCCGGGAATGATTTTTTCACCCTCGGCTGCTTCCAAATAACGTAGGATCTTCTCCGGTGCAATGTTATCATTAAAGTAAGAGGCGACCGCCAAATTCGTTTCCAGATTCACATACACGACGTTTTTAAAGTTTTCCGCACCAAAACGACGGAGAATATAGGTCTTTCCTACCTGCCTTGCACCATTAATAATAAGCGGCATTCTTCCTTCTCCCTTGTTCTTCCAATTAAGAAGCTGGGTTTCGATTTTACGTTTCACTGTCATCACCTCACAACCAATCATATAGAGGAAATACATTTAAGTCAATAAAAATATGATATTATTACATTTTTATTGACTTAAATGTATCGCTGGTTGGGCCGCTTCGGCAAAAGTCCTCGGAGTGGTCAAACCGCACAAATTTTAATCAATTCGCTTACTTGTGAAAATTCCTCCAATAGCTTATAATATCCAATTAATACGGTAAAGCGATAAGACGAACTGCTATGCTTCGATCGGGAGGTCTATATTACATGCAAGACTCAAATAACGTAATGACAAGCTTTCTTGCAAAAGGTCGAAGATTGCCGACGCTTTGCTTCGCTTTATTTTTTGGATGGCTGCTTTCGCTCCCGTTTGAGGGCGGGGTACTCTCTTCTCTTCTTTCACAGTATCCGCAATCTGACGAAAGCATGATAACGACGGTCGCCATCATTGCACATTTTAGCGGCTTGTTTTCCTGCGGCTTTTTCTTTAAGAAAAGAACACAGGCAAAGAGCTTACTTACGGTTTCGGGTCTTATTTGCATTGCCTGCAGTGTGGTACTTGCGTTCCCCTATTCCCCACTTTGGGTGCTAAGTGTGGGCCTGATGTCACTGCTTGCCGGCTTTTGCGTTGCGTCCTGGAGCTTCTGGTTTCTTTCCGAAACGGTTAAAAACGAACGCCTGCAGATTGCAGCGGACATATTGATTTATTCGAATGTTGTTATGATTCTGTGTAACGTGATTGCTGAAAATGCTTCGGCAACTATCGGCTTGGTTCTTTCTATTGCTTTAATTACACTTGCAACGGTCCTTTCCCAGATGCTTCCGGATCGACCGGAGGGTACGATCAAAGGGAAAGAGCCTTTCAAAATCGAAAATTACATTGCGCCGAAAAAACCTTTCAGTGCGCTTTACCTCTTTGTGACGATCATTACGATCAATTCCGGGCTGATGTACTGCGTAGTTGGACCTGCGTTTGAGCATCTGACTCTTTTGACGAGCTGGTACTGGGCCGTTCCCTATATTGCGGCGCTCGTTGTGATGAAAAAACTTCAAAAGGGAACAAACCGGCAGTATTGTCTGACTGTTGCGATTGCGATGATCGGAGCCTCTTTTGTATTCTTCGCAATACTGGATCGCTCTGCATTAAGCTACATTATAATAGATACTTTGATGCTCGGAGCCTGCGGCATCTGTGATATCTTCTGGTGGAGCATACTCGGGGAAATGCTTGATTTTTCGAAAAACCCGCCAAGAATGCTTGGGATGGGCCTTTCCGCCAACATTCTCGGGATCATTCTCGGAAGCTTTGTTGCAAAAGGCGTAGAAACGTTAGGGAGCGGAAGCCTTGAGGTCATGACGAACATTGCCGTGGGCATCGTTTTTGTGATCATCGTGATCCTGCCATTATTGTACAGGCAACTTAGTACTGTGCTGACAGACCATTCTTTCGCTCTTGAATTGAGAGAAATGACAAGTGAGCAAAAAAAGGATGTTGCAGAGAGCCTTTCTATGCCCGGAGAATTTACGGATCGCGAACGGGAAATCACCGAGAAATTGCTGCAGGGAAAGACCTACAAGCTGATTGCCGAAGAATTGTTCATCACCGAAAATACGATAAAATTCCATATGAAAAATATCTATTCCAAACTTGGCGTCCATAATAAAACAGAACTGCTCAAGGTTCTCGAGGAAAAGCGAACCGGCAGACAAAAGGGAAATAATACTTAAATGATAGAGAAGACATCCGCAAAATAACGTGGATGTCTTTTTTTCTTAAAAACCTACCTGTTTCGTGTAGTGACAACTATTGCTTCACGATATAGAGTAATCGATATATTCAAAACTGAAAACGAACCGGAACACACCGTGTACGAAGAAGGAGGAAACGAAATGAAGGGCAGAAAGGTATTGGCATTTGCCATAGCATTTGTGATGGTTTTCAGCGCATTTTCTATGTCTTTTGCCGCAACTGATCTAGCAGCAACCAGTAACAAGCCTGTGGCATTCACAGACACTGCAAATCACTGGGGAAAAGCCGCCATCAATAAATGGTCGGGCTATGGGATCATAAATGGTTATGGTGGCTTGTTCAGACCGAACGATCCAATAACCAGAGGCGAAATGGCCGTCATATTAGACAATATGATGGACTATCAGGCTACAACTGATAATTCATTTAAAGACTTAAAGGCGGGGCAGTTTTACACGAACGCCATCCTAAAAGCAAATGCGGCAGGGATCATAAAGGGCGATGGAAAAACAGTACGCCCGACGGATATGATCACAAAGGAAGAAGCGGCAAGCATGATGAGCAGAGCCTTTGCGGTCGCTGATGTAGCAAGCAGCAAAGCACTTCTTGATGCGTCGGCGGTATCTTCCTGGGCAAAAGGTGCCGTATTCGGCATGGAAGCCAAAGGATATATCACAGGATATCATGGAAACTTCAATCCAAAAGCAAAGATCACGAGAGCAGAAGCCGTAACGATGATCAACAATATCGTA
>CAZKCB010000195.1:0-4484 GCA_964550965.1 uncultured Oscillospiraceae bacterium | reverse complement strand
CATCCTGCCCGGTCATAGCATCCACAACGAGAAGAATTTCGTGAGGTTTTGTGACTTTTTTGATCCTGACAAGCTCATCCATCAGGCTTTCGTCGATTTGAAGCCGGCCGGCGGTATCGATGATCAGTACGTTGTACCCCTTGTATTCCGCCTCTTTGCAAGCCGCTTCGGCAATTTTTTCCGGTTCCTTGGAGTCTCTCATCGTAAAGACAGGAACGCCGACTGATTTTCCAACGATTTCCAACTGGTCGATCGCAGCCGGTCGATAAACGTCGCAGGCAGCGAGCATCGGATTTTTTCCGTTTTTCTTGAGATAAGCGGCGAGCTTTGCGCAAGTCGTGGTTTTACCGGTTCCTTGCAGACCCACCATCAATAGAACCGTGAAGCCTTTAGAAGAATAGGTCAACTTGCTGCTGCTTCCGCCCATGAGCGAAACGAGTTCATCATTGACTATTTTGATGACCTGCTGAGCAGGCGTCAAACTTGAAAGAACCTCTTCACCAAGAGATTTTTCTTTCACCGCCGCAACAAAATCTTTGACTACCTTGAAATTGACATCCGCTTCAAGCAGGGCGAGTTTCACTTCACGCATCGCTTCATTGATGTCCGCTTCTGTCAGGACAGCTTTGCCCTTGAGCTTTTTAAAAACACCTTGCAGTTTTTCTGATAATCCTTCAAATGCCATGTTTGCATCCTTTTCTTTATTAAATCTTGTCAGACCTTCTCAGCGTTCAAGGCCTGCGATCGCTTCTTTCATGATCTGCAGATCTTTTGCGAGCTTGCTGTCGCTGGCACATTCTGCTTCGATTTTCCGAATCGTCTGTTCGATTTTTTCTAAAACGGCCTCGGTTGCGCGAAATTTTTTCGCAAGGCCAAGCTTTTCTTCGTATTCTATCAGTCTCTCTTCGGAACGTTTTACGGCTTCATGGACTCCCTGACGAGTGATCCCGAATTCTGTACCGATCTCAGAAAGGCTAAAATTATCTTCATGGTACAGCCGAAAAATTTCCCGCTGCCGTTCGGGGAGAAGTTCTCCGTATAGATCATAGAGTATGCTGATTTCAATTATATTTTCAAGCATCTTTCGTTCCCCGCTTCTCTTACCTGTACAAGAATAACACAAAGGAAAATGGCTGTCAACTATTTTCCTTTACACTAAAAACATATTCCTGTTTTTAGTCGCTTATTTTCTGTACTCTTCCTTCATCATCGAATAGCAGGCGACATCTCTTATCTCTCCGTCATAAACAAGATTCGCTTTTCGAAGTGTTCCCTCATAGATAAAGCCGCTGTTTTCGATGACTCGCCCGGAACGCTCATTCTTCGGATTTCGATAGATAGAGATCATATCCAAATGCAGATTTTCAAATCCGTGTCTGATCGCTGCTTTTGCGGCTTCGGTCATAAGACCTTTTCCCCAATGATCTTCGCTCAGGGAATAGCCAAGCTCAAGACAATTGATTTCGCGCCTTCTCGGATCTTTCTCAAAGCCGATGCTTCCCACCAATTTGTCACTTTCCTTCATCATAATTGCCCAGGAATAATAGCACTTCATAAAAAGTTCTGTAATGATTGAAAAGGATTCCATAATGCTTTCATGGGGTTTCCAGCCACCGTGGGGCCCAACGTTTGGATTCTTTGCATAATCATAGAGTGCGGGAGCGTCTTCAATGCTCCAAGGGCGAAGGATAAGCCTCTCTGTTTCTATTGTCTGCACTGCTGCGAATCGTTCCATCGTCATCTCCTTTTTTGTTTATTTTCTAAAGCTTTATTTAATAAGAGCCAGAAACTCCTGATTGTGCTTTCGTACATATTTCATGGTTGCCGGATCGCCGTGCCCCGGGTAGATCGTGATTTCATTGGCCCAAAGATCGATTTTATTGCGGATCGAATCTTGCATTTCCTGATCCGAGCCATCCTCAAGATCCGTTCGCCCAAGGTCTACATTAAAGATCGTGTCTCCGGTAAAACATACCTTGCTTTTTTCACTGTAGAAGCAGACACTGCCTTTTGTATGTCCAGGAGTATGGATCACTTTGAGTTCGTCACCGGGCAAGGAAATGATCTCGCCGTCTTCAAGCATATGCGTCACCGGTCTGTCGTACATGTCGCAATCGTTGCGATGCAAGAAAACAGGGCAGTCTTTTGCCTGAACGATCATTTCGACCGCACCTATGTGATCATAATGATGATGCGTCAAAAGTATCCCCAAAAGTTCGATTTTCAATGCCGCAAGCTCTTTAAGAAATCGAGAAGCATTGTAGCCGGGGTCAATAATATAGCCGGTTCCTCCCTCGCTGTCATATATGATATATCCGTTGCTTTCAAGATTTCCTCCGACCAAACGTTTGATTCTCATGTTATTTATCACCTCTCGCCCATGATAACGTAAAAAACTATTGATTTCAATAAAATTAACATTATAATGTAAAGAATATATAGATATTTCCATTTTATTATTAGTAAGAGGTGATTTCAGTGAAAATAGCTATCGTTGGTGCCGGCAAATTAGGTTTGACCATTACCGAATCGTTGCTGTCCGGCGGCCACGAAGTGGCTTTGATCGATAAAAACGTTGACTTGATGCAGCGTGTCAGCAGCCAAATGGATCTTCTGACCGTCGTCGGTAACGGAAAAAATATAACTCTGCTGAGAGAAATCAAAATTGATACGTATGATTATCTCGTTGCAGTCACGGATGATGATGAGAAGAACATCGTCATTTGCGCATTTGCAAAAAAACTAGGCTGTCCGCATGTCATAGCACGTGTACGTGATCCGGAGCATGTCAACCAACTTGAGTTTATTAAAGAAACCGTGAACATTGACCATATCGTAAACCCGGATCTTGCGATCGCACATGAAATTTATAAATATTTGGTTGAAAAATACACCTTGAGCGGCGGTTTCTTTTCCGCGGGCAAAATCGCCATCCTTGAGTTTATGGTCGATAAGCTTCCGGTTATTTTAAACAAGCAGATCAACGAAATCACTAAAATACTTGACGATATGCTTGTAGTCGGCATTTCAAGAAATGGCAAAATCATTATCCCAACGGGAACTACTGTTGTCATGGAAAATGATATTCTCTATGTCCTCGGCAAAGAAGAGGCCGGGCGCAAGCTCAACGAGATCGTCCATGAAAAGCAGACATACACAAAATTGCAGAAGGTCATGATCGCGGGCGGCGGGAAGGCTGGTTTTTATCTGGCAAAATTGCTCTCAGATTGGAATGTGGCAGTCAAGATCATCGAGATCGATAAGGCCCGCTGCCAATATCTTTCGGAGCATCTCAATAATGTACTGGTTCTTCATGGTGACGCAACGGATCAGACTCTTCTCGAAGAGGAAAACCTCGGAGAGATGGATGCTTTCGTGTCTGTAACAGGTTTTGACGAAGAAAATCTGCTGCTTGCGCTGCTTGCAAACAGAAATAAAATTGAAGATGTGATCGCAAAAGTCAGCCGCAAGAGCTACGCTGATCTAGTCGAAACGCTTGGCATCAGCATGGCTTTGAATCCGCTTGACATCACTGCATCAGGGATCCTTCGTTTTATCCAAGGATCCAAGAAAATCATTTTTTCAAAGATGATCCAAGGTCAGGCAGAGTTCATGGAAATCGTAGCTGACTCCAAAATGAAAATCCTGGATGTCCCTCTCTCGGAACTGGCTCTTCCCGACGGAGTCATCATTGCAGCGATCCACCGTGGCGAAGAAGCCATTATTCCCAACGGAGACACGATCATCGAAGAGGGCGACCGGGTCATTATTCTTTCTCTTCTTTCTCAGATTCCGAAACTCGAAAAGCTGCTTCAAAAACGGAAATGGTCTCTCCAGTAAGCCGATGGAAACGGAGTCAATAAAACAATGTCATTGAATTATAAAGCAATTAGTAAGATTCTCGGAGTCGTTTTGATTATCTTAGCAGTGTGCATGATTCCTGCGATGGGCGTTTCTGTCATATACCGTGAACCGCGTGCGATCATGGCTTTTTTGCTTGCGATCGTTCCGATGCTGGTATGTGGCGGCTTGCTTTTTTTCTTCTGCAAGCCAAAAGCTTTGAACATAAGCTTGCGTGATGGTATGCTGATTGTCAGTTTATCCTGGATCTTAGCCTCTCTTTGCAGTTGCATTCCTTTTATGGCTTCCGGTGCGATCCCGAACTTCTCCGAAGCCTTTTTTGAAAGTGCCTCTGGTTTTACCACGACGGGAGCTACTGTTTTGGGCGATGTGGAAAGTCTGTCCCGAGGGATCATATTTTGGCGGTCCTTCACTCACTGGATCGGCGGCATGGGAATTCTGGTATTCGCGATTGCCGTTCTGCCCTCTCTCGGGATCAATGGACTTCGAATCGCGGATGCCGAAGCACCGGGACCGACCTTTGACAAACTAACTGCAAAGACTTCCGATACCGCAAAGATCCTTTACACTATGTATATTGGAATGACAGTTGCAGAAACGGTTCTTCTGATGTTCGGAGGCAT
>CAZKCB010000194.1:470-4510 GCA_964550965.1 uncultured Oscillospiraceae bacterium | reverse complement strand
GGGATAAACGATAAGGCCATTAATTTTTTCATGTTTATATTCCTCCTATAGTAATATCTCATTAAAATAAAACAAATTGTATCCTTTATTGATTGCTTCGCCGGTCACCGATCCGAGCCAGACGCATTCCTACCTCTTGAAATATCTGTACAATGATAACGAGGATCGCGATGGTGACGAGCATGATGTCATACTGGTAACGGTAAAGACCGTAATTGATAGCTATCGTTCCAAGCCCTCCGCCGCCTACGATACCGGCCATGGCAGAATAACTGAGGATCGTTGTAACGGCGATCGCTGCGCCGATGATGAGCGAAGGTTTTGCTTCGGGAAGCATGACCTTACGGATGATCTGCATAGTAGACGCACCCATGCACTGCGCCGCTTCAATCACCCCCCTATCGACCTCTTTGACAGAGGATTCTACAAGCCTTGCGATAAAGGGCGCCGAGGCAATCACGAGAGGGACGATCGTTGCGGTCGAACCGATCGTCGTACCTACAACCATTCTTGTGAACGGAGTCACGGCAATAAGCAGAATCAGAAAAGGAACCGAACGCAGGATATTAACAATGATACCGAGCAAGTTGTTTGTAAAGCGTGCCGTTGGATTAAGGCTTTCACCTGTCACCACAAGAGCCAGGCCCAAGGGCAATCCGATCGCGTAAGCAAAGAGCGTGGAAATGAGAGTCATATAAAGTGTTTCCAACAATCCTGTAGAAAACATCTGCAAGGCTACGCTGTTAAACACCTTCTTCCACCTCCTTAACGATGATATTTTGTGTGCGCAGATAAGCCAGCACTTTATTTGCGAGTACGATATCCTCCGGAAGCTGTATGATCATTTGGCCAAAGGCTTTACCGTCTATATTTTTTGTGTCGGCAAACATGATATTGATCGGTGCTTTGCATTCGAGGATCGTTTTAGCGAGGATCGGTTCATAAGAAGAATTGCCGTCAAATATGATCTCACAGCAGCGGGAACCGACGACCCGTTCAAGTTTGTCGCCTGCGGGAAGAACGAAATCCCTTGCGATCTGAGACTGCGGATTTGTAAAAATATCTATGACATTTCCGCTTTCTACGATATGACTGTTATCGATGATCGCGATGCGGTGGCAGATCTCTTCGATCACGCTCATTTCATGTGTGATGATGATGATTGTCAGACCAAAATCCCGGTTTATTTGCTTGAGCAGTTCAAGGATCGAATGTGTTGTCGCCGGATCGAGTGCACTTGTTGCTTCATCGCAGAGAAGGACTCTGGGATTTGAGGCAAGAGCTCTTGCGATCGCGACTCTCTGTTTTTGTCCTCCGGAAAGCTGTGCGGGGTAAGCATCCGCCTTATCCGAAAGCCCGACAAGGTCAAGCAACTCGATCGCACGTTTGCGTGCTTGCTGCTTGTTCATTCCTATGATTTCAAGCGGAAAGCAGATATTGTCGACTGCGTTGCGCTGCATCAAAAGATTGAATTGCTGAAAAATCATGCCCATTGATTGACGGGCAGTCAGGAGCTCCTTCTTTGTAAGGGCGGCAAGATCTTTCCCATCGAAGACAACGGTACCCTTGGTGGGACGTTCCAGAAAATTCATGCAGCGCACAAGTGTACTTTTGCCTGCGCCGGAAAGTCCGATGACACCGAAGATTTCGCCCTCGGATATATCGAGGTTTATATTTTCCAGGGCTTTCACCTGATTCTTTTTCGTAATATAGATCTTTTCCATGTTTCGAATGGAAAGGATGACTTTTTTTTCGGCAGAGTTTTCCGCATGGTCCATAGAACCAACCTCCTTTGGGTTGTGCCAATAATGGATGTATTATAGCATCGCTTTTGAGGAAATGCAATAGAAGTACGACAATTTATAATAAACATATATGAATACTATGAAAAAGGCCGTAGCCGAAGTAGCTGACAGAAGAAAGAGCGCAGCATTCGTATGATTTCGCATGTTAAAAAAAACACGGCCGAAATGCTTTAATTTTTACATTATTTCTTTACGTGACTGCCATCTTACCTATATAATGGTACTTGTATTGGTTAGTGTAAAAGTGGGTGAAAAACATGCAATTATTAAAGGATAGGATCATCAAAGACGGCGAAGTGATAGGAACCGAGATCATAAAGGTAGATTCCTTTTTGAATCATCAGATCGATCTTGCTTTGGTAAGTGAAATCGGGAAAGAACTGGCACGGCGTTATGAGGGCAGCGGGATCAATAAGATCCTTACGATCGAATCTTCGGGTATTGCGATCGCATGTGCGGTTGCTATGCACATGAACGGCATTCCGGTCGTTTTTGCAAAAAAAGCAGCACCGAATACTATGATCGACGGGGTATATTCTGTTGAGGTCACATCTTTTACAAAAAGAACGGTATCTACCGTAATGGTATCCAAGAAATATCTTTCAAAAAACGACAAACTGCTGATCGTAGATGATTTTCTCGCGCATGGCGAGGCATCGATAGGACTTGCGAAGCTCGCAGAAAAAGCGGGGGCAAAGGTCGGCGGTATTGGGATCGCAATCGAAAAGGAATTTCAGGGCGGGAGTGCAAAGCTCCGTGAACTCGGATACCGCGTAGAATCTTTAGCGGTTATTACGTCCATGCAGGACGGTCATATAACTTTCAAGTAAAAAATCAAAATAAACAACAAAAAAGAAGGAGAAGAGAAAAATGAAAAAGTTTCTGGCAATTTTATTGATTCTTATGTTGGCATTGACCGCAATGACGGGCTGCGGAAAAGCTGCAGAAGAAACCGAAGAGGCTGCGGACGTTACAACGATTGGCTTCCTGTTTATCGGAAATGTTACCGATGGCGGCTACAACCAGGCACAGTATGAAGGCACCAAAGCAGTCGAAGAATATTTTGGAGATAAAGTCAAGATCCTCACTGCGGAGCAAGTAGCTGAAGACAGTCAATCCGTTAAGACCAATGCGATCAACATGATCGACGGCGGTGCAAGCATCATCATCGGAACCAGCTTCGGCTATATGGACGGAATGGAAGAACTCGCTACGGAATATCCGGATGTTACATTCCTCCACTTCTCCGGAAACAAAATGAATGACAAGAACTTCGGAAATTATTTCGGAGCGATGGAAGAAGCCAGATACCTTTCGGGTATCGTTGCAGGAATGACCACAAAGACCAACAAGCTCGGTTATGTTGCAGCTTATCCGTACACTGAAGTCCTGATCGGAATCAACTCCTTCTATCTTGGAGCAAAATCCGTCAATCCGGATGTCACTATGAACGTTGTTTACATCAATAGCTGGGGCGATGCCGCGCTTGAGCAGGCTGCTGCAGAATCTTTGCTGGCTCAGGGATGCGACGTACTGGCACAGCATGCTGATACATCTGCCGCACAAACAGCTGCAGAAAAAGCCGGCGCATATGCGATCGGGTATAACTTAGACAACAGCGCGATCGCGCCGGGATCTTTCCTGACCGCTCCGATCTGGCATCATGATGCTTACCTCGTACCGACCATCGAAAAGATCATCGCCGGCGAATATGTACCGGAATCCTATTATGGAACGATGGCTGATGGCTACATCGATCTCGCACCGATGACCGATCTCGTTTCGGACGAAGCAAAAGCGAAAGTCGAAGACGTAAAGGCACAGATCATTGCCGGTGATTATCCGATTTTTGTCGGACCGCTCAAAGACAACAAAGGCAATGAAGTTGTTCCGGCCGGAAAAGCTTTGACAGAACGCGGCGACATTTGGGCCATGAACTGGGTCCTCGAAGGAATTACCGCTGCAGAATAATCAAACAAAACGCAGTATGCAAAAAGAACTGCTGCTAATAATGTGCTAACTAATTAAGGGGGCGGTTCCTCAGGGGACCGTCCTCCGTATCATTGGAGGGTAGTTATGGAGCCGATCAAAGCGATCGAAATGAAAGGCATATCCAAAGCCTTTGGATCCATACAGGCAAATGAGGGCGTGGATCTGACCGTGTTCAACGGCGAAGTCCACGCTTTGTTGGGAGAAAACGGAGCAGGTAAGTCGACGCTGATGAGCGTCCTTTTC
>CAZKCB010000194.1:0-460 GCA_964550965.1 uncultured Oscillospiraceae bacterium | reverse complement strand
AGGGAAAAGCACCTGGATGAACATGCTGTCCGGTCTTTATCGTCAGGATACCGGCACGGTTTCTATCTATGGAAAGGAAGTTGATTTTACATCTCCGAAAGACTCCATAGGCATGGGGATCGGCATGATCCACCAGCATTTTAAATTGGTCGATGTGATGACCGCAAAAGAAAACATTGTACTTGGAAAAACGAAGGGCCTTTATAAAAAAGGCAAAGACCTGACCAAAGAGATCCGTATGATATCTGATCGTTACGGGCTCGACATAGAACCAAATAAAAAAGTATACAACATGTCAGTCGGCGAAAAGCAGACGCTTGAAATCATAAAAGTGCTCTATCGCGGAGCAAAGATCCTGATCCTTGACGAACCGACCGCTGTTTTGACTCCGCAGGAGATCAAAAGGCTGTTTCAGATCATTAAAAATATGAGAGATGAGGGCTGTGCTATTGTTATCATA
>CAZKCB010000193.1:0-4529 GCA_964550965.1 uncultured Oscillospiraceae bacterium | reverse complement strand
TATTGTCGGTATCTCCGGCTACGGCCACAAGGGTATAGGTAAAGGTATTCCCCGCATCCGTGTCGGTCGTGCTTAAGGTCCCCACCGTGGTGTTCCCTGCCACATTTTCGTTAACGGAACTTGCCGACAGCGAGATGTCGCTGGGGGCAGTGTTAACGCTGCCTGCCGTTGATTCATGGGTGAAGGCATCGACTGCAAGATATCTCAAGGCTCCTGTCAGTTCAAATTCAAGAGTATCAATCGCGGTGGTATTGTAAGCGCTCAAATCAACAGCGGTATAGCCGTTATCCGGAGGCGAGAAGGTGTTGATCTCATTACTGGCAACGGTTTTGGTAAACTGGGTGGTACCAGCCAGTTTGCCTCGAATGATGACAGTACCTGTATTTTTGACCTGGGAACTGTCTTCTCCAGGGAAAATATAAATGCTATGCGGCCTAAATGTACCTGAAGCGATTTGCATGGAACCGACCACGCCGGCAGCCGTCAGAATTTTTGCAGCGTTATCAACGTAATAATCGTCAGTAGCTGTACCGGTCCATCCATAAGTGTCAACCTTCGCGACGCTGAAGTTTCCTCCCCCAAGGTTGTAGGAGAAGGCCCCATTTTGGAAAGTCGTGGTGCCCGCAGTCTCATCGCTGAAATGCTCTGTAACGACTCCGGTGGTGGATGCGATGGTCACATTGATCGTTCGAGTGGCGCTGGCCGTACCATCACTGACCCCAACCGTGAAGCTGTCTGCGCCGGAATACCCGAAAGCCGGGGTGTAGGTGATCGTTCCCCCCGGGGTCACATCGCTACTGCCCGAAGAAGCCGTTGCACCTGAAAAACTGAGAGTACCATGGCTTGGTGCGCCCCCCGCCGCCTGGGACCAGGTCAGTGTCTGGCTGCTGTCGGCATCGCTTACATGCAGCAGGTTTTTGATATCCGTTGCGGAGCTGTTCGCCGCAGCCGAAAGGCTTCCCGCCCCTGCGTCTTTAAATGTCGGGGCAGTGTTGCCACTTACAGTGGTAAATTCAACCGGATCTCCGTAAACGGTTCCTCCCGTGTTTGTAGCAAACGCCCTTACATAGTATTTGGTGCCGGCTGTCAAACCTGTCATAGATGCGGTAAAGGCTCCGGTTGCTGCGGCAGCGCCGTTATCCACGATGCCGCTGCTTGTCGTTGTCGGTGTGCCGGTGGTGTTCCAGCACACACCGTAAGCCGTGGGGTTGGGTGAACCGAGGGCTGTGATGTTGCCGTTTCCGGTTGCAGTTGTGGTAGCGATGTCGGTCACCGCCTGAGTAGTAACTGTGGAAGCTGTGTTTGCACCGATTACTGTGTAAGCGCCAGTAAGTTCTGTAGAAACTGTATAACTTGAAGTCCATTTAGAAAGTGTAGCTATCCTTGTCTTCCAGTCAGTAGCATTAGCTGCAGTTGTGTCAGCAGCTAATGTCGAATATGCCCAGTTGTCAACCTGCGTCCCGTTAGAAAAAGATAATGCAGTTACATCGTCAATTAAGTCCACAACCGATGCATTACCACTTCCGGGCAATGCGGAACGTCCGCCGCCATAAACCCCACTGCTAGTCAGTGCGGTTTCCCATCCGTTGGTACTAGTAGTCGCCGCAAAAATAAATACAGGTGACGCGATGCTCCCTTGAAAAAGAATTACTTCATCGCCGCCAGAAGCGGTTCCGATGCTGTCTAAGTATGGCAATGCTGCAGTCTGTCTAAGAGGGGCAAAAGAAGAAATAAAAGTAAAATTATTCATATGATTCAGATCACATCTAATAATTGTTCCAGCAGCAACACCTCCCACCGGTACAGTATATTTTAGAAAACTATCAGTAATACTGTTATTGTTGATGAAAGCCGCTTCTGAATCACTCCAGCCATAGTCGGTTACATAAATAACAGTTCCTGCTACCAAATCAACCAACGGCATCATGGAAAATCCCTTATTGCCGTCGCCATTGATAGCAAGTACTACGACATCCCCTGCCGCAAGTGTCGTTTCTGTTCCGGCATGCGCCGTAATCGTCATCGCAGGCATAAGGCTTATCACCATTGCCAGCGTCAGCAGAATCGCAATGCTTTTTCTTCGAAATTTTGTATGCATTTTCATTCCTCCATTTTTCCTCATTTTTTCAGGTTCATTTATCATTCTTTTCCTTGATATCTTCTTTTATTTCTTCAAGCAATTTCCCATACGCTTCGCTCCGCAGAATGCCCCACCTGCAGGCATAGGTTGCTGAGTCCAGCTTTCGGTCACCTTCCGGCAATCCTGCTAGTTCTGCAAACAAATCACCGTTTTCTTCGTAATTTTTATTTAGTTTTTGAACAAATCCATAGTTCACTTTCAGTTGTTCATCGATAAAAGCAAGTTGTTCCTCTTGGGTCAATGCCCCCGAAAAAAACAGATGCATTACAAATGGCAGATGTGATATGAAATCGGATTCCTTTGGAGCAATAAGCCACTCCCGCAAAACTGCCCTGCCTTTATCAGTAATGGAATACACTTTCCTATTCACTGTTTCACCTTGTGAATATTCGCTAAGCTCTATTGCGCCTTCGTCGACCAGCCTTTTCAAAGAGCGATAGATTTGAGCCTGATCCGCTGGCCAAAAAAAAGCCGCTGACATATTGAACAATTTCTTGATGTCGTAACCTGATAGGGGCTTCATTGAGAGATAGCCTAATATTCCGTTTTCGAGCGACATTATATTCTCACTTCTTTCATTATAGGATTCATCTTATATTGTATTTGTCTTGCAACATTTTGTCAATTTAACAAGGGAAAATAATTCCTTTTTAGTAAGACTCATAAATTGAAAACTACGGCGAGTTGTACTTCCTCGAATTCTAAACGAAACAATTGAAATCCATCGCTAAAAATGTTATAATGGCAAATCTAGAGCTTATTTTTATAAGCTCTTTTTTTATGATAAAGAAAGGTAATAACATGATAAAAGTCGAGAACCTATCCTACTCGTTTCCACAAAAGGATCTATATAATAAGATTTCATTTACATTAGAAGAGGGTCAACATTGTGCTTTTATAGGTGCAAGCGGCAGTGGGAAAAGTACACTGGTCGATTTGATTATGGACCCGGAGCGCTATCTGTTTGATGGCAAGTTAGAAATAAGCCCCGATTGCAGAATCGGATATGTAAGTCAGTTTTCCCAACCGGACAAAACAAAAGAAATCACAGTATTCGAATATATAGCAGAAGAATTTATCAAGCTGCAAAATGAAGTAACATCGATTTGTACCGAAATGGAAACGTCTTTGGATATCGACCCATTACTGGAGAATTACCAGCAAGCCTTAGACGCCTTTGAGGCGATCGGCGGGGATGATTTCGAAAGCAAAATCAACAAAAAATTAAATGTAGCAAAGCTGATCCATCTTAAAGACCTAAATGTATCTGAGCTTAGCGGCGGAGAATTCAAGCTGCTCCAAGTAATCAAGGAAATGCTGAATGACCCCGACTTGATGATCATGGATGAACCGGATGTTTTTTTAGACTTTGAGAATCTCAACGCACTTAAAAACCTGATCAATTCGCACAAAGGGATCCTTCTGATCATTACACATAACAGATATCTGCTGAATCATTGTTTTAATAAAATCATACATCTTGAAAATCGTGAGCTCCAGGAATTTGAAGGGAAATACATCGATTATAACTTTTCACTGCTTGAAAGCAAAATCGAGTTGCAGGAACTGTCTGCTGCCGATACCGCAGAAATCGAGCGAAATGAGATCTTGATCGATAAACTCAGATATATCTCATCATACAATTCCGAATCTTCGAGAGGAAATGCGCTAAATGCGAGAGTCAAGATCCAGGAGCGATTGGAAGCCCGTAAAATCAAAGCTCCTTTTGTCGATATCAAGCAGCCGGATATCCGTTTAGCTACTGATAATGAGATAGAAGAGACGATTGCTTTAAAAGTCAAGGATTACAGCGTCTCCTTTGATGATCTGCTTCTCGAAAACGTTAACTTTGAGATCAAATCGACTGACAAAGTAGCCCTGATAGGCTCTAATGGCACAGGGAAAACCACTTTATTCCGGGACATCTTCAAAAATAGCCATGATTCTATTGAGATAAAGGATGAGATCAAAGTCGCTTATTTAGCGCAGCTTCAAGCTGAAATGCTGAATGAATCGAATACGATACTCGAAGAGTTCTTCGAGGCCGGGTATAAAACGAAGGAAGAGATCGCCGCCTATCTTTTAAACTACGGTTTTGAGGAAGAGATCATAAATCAAAAAATAGGTTCCTTATCCGGCGGAGAAAAAAACATACTTCAATTAGCGAAAGTTTCTGCGAGCAATGCCAATCTTCTGCTTCTCGATGAACCGACAAGCCATTTAGACACCTATTCACAAATAGCGCTGGAAAAAGCCATAGAAAACTACAACGGCGCAATTCTCATGATTTCTCATGATTTCTATTCTATCGTAAACTGTATGGATTATGTTTTAATCATTGAAGATAAGACGATAAGAAAAATGAGTATAAGAAAATTTAGAAAGATGA
>CAZKCB010000192.1:0-4534 GCA_964550965.1 uncultured Oscillospiraceae bacterium | reverse complement strand
TCCCGTATCATCTCCGACATAAGTGATCGCTCCGGCAGGGCAACGAGTCCCGCAACCGTGGCAATGATCGACACAATCCTCCGGATGTATTACGACAGGTGATGGTGCTTTTTTCGTGTTGTAAACCCCATGAGGACATTTTTCAATACAAAGACCACATTCCACACATTTAACATAATCAATAACCGGGTACCATTTCTCAGCCATAACTTTCACCTCTTTCTTTTCATATCATTACATCGATTATCATTGGTTCTAGATAAATAAATATCCAAGTGCATTAAAGGAATAACCGATTATGATGATTCCAATCGTTACAACACCAAAGAATACAGCAAGCAGTTTTGTTTTTACTACCCTTTTCAGCATGATCAGCGAAGGAAGAGAAAGTGCCGTGACACCCATCATAAATGATAGCACGGTACCGATTCCGACCCCTTTTGATACCAAAGCTTCCGCAATCGGAAGTGTTCCAAATATATCTGCATACATCGGCACACCTACTAATGTGGCTACGATAACCGAATACCATTTATCCTGGCCAAGGACAGCTGAAATCACTTCTTCGGGTATCCAGTTATGGATCAAGGCTCCAATTCCGACGCCAATAAGGATATAGATCCAGACTTTTTTAACGATTTCCTTTATCTGTTCTTTTGCATAATCGATGCGATCCTTCGTTGTCAATGTTTCGTGTTCTATCTCCATAATTTTATTGTTGAAAACAAAAGACTCTACATATCGTTCCATTTTTGCCTTGCTTATTACAGTGCCTCCTATAACGGCAAGAACAAGTCCAACCAGAACGTAGGCAACCGCAATTTTCATATTGAAAATACTTGCCAGCAAGATCATTGAAGCCAAATCAACAAGCGGCGACGAAATCAGAAATGAAAATGTGACGCCAATAGGAAGTCCTGCATTTGTAAACCCGATACAAAGAGGTATCGAAGAGCAGGAGCAAAATGGCGTTACAGTGCCCATGAGAGCCGCCAGGGTATTTGCTGATAATCCCTTATATCTTCCCAGTATTTTTTTTGTCCTCTCAGGTGGGAAAAAACTCTGCACGTAAGATATCGTAAAAATCAGGACTGACAATAGGATGAAAATCTTTACTACATCATAAATAAAAAAGTGAAGGCTTCCTCCAAGGCGTTCCGTTATATCAAGGCCAAAAACATTCTCGACTAATTGTTTTACTAAGTCAGAAAGCCATTCCATTTTTAATATTTGTCTGTTCAAAAAATCTAATAGAAACATCAGCGTCTCTCCTCTTTGGTCTATATCAACAATATTTTCATATGCGCATACGTTAATATTAAACCTTCCTATTGGTGTTTGTCAATCCACTTTTACAAAATCGGCTTCTCCCTTTTCCGCAATCTCTTTTCTGTGGAACGGGGCATCTTTGAACATAAATGTAAGGGCAAAGCCCAGAATAGCTGCATACATGGAAAACAAGAAAATGTCATGTATCGAATCAGAAAGTACTTTTTTTGTTATTATCTCAGTATTCGTTGCCGTTGCCGTTGCCATTATTGTTCCATATATTGCAGAACCAATGGTACCCCCTATATTACGAAAAAACTGAACGGTAGAAGTAGCGGCACCGATTTGCCTCGGAGGTACTGAATTCTGAATGTTTGTGTTGGCGATCGGCATATTTATGCCAATACCAAGACCTAAAATAATCATATAGAGTATGACCTTAGAATAAGTGGTATCATCACTCATCGTCGAAAGCGATCCTGTTCCAATAGACATGAAAACAAATGCAACAAATACAAAGTTTTTATTTTTTCCTGTCTTTGATGTCAACATCCCTGTCAAAGCACTTGCAACTAGGAGTCCAAGCATCATTGGCATCGTTATCGTACCGGAAGTCGTAGCTGTTGTGCCAAGGATCCCTTGTGCAAAGTATGGAATATAGATGATCGCCGCATACATGATCCCTTGGGTAAGGAATGTGACAAACAGCGTCACATTTATCCTTCTGTTTTTAAAAAACGACAGTGATATAATTGGATTTTCAGCTTTCGATTCAAAGAAGACAAAAAGCGCCAGCATTAGAAGCGAACAGCTAAACATAGCTATGATCTGGGGTGACAGCCAGGAGTAATTTTTCCCTGCCCAATTGAACGCAAGCAGCATAGGAACGAGCGCCAGTATAATTGCAGTTGTTCCAAAATAATCGATCGATTTCTTTTGCCCGGCTGTTTTGAAATTCGGCATTACAAAGATTATGATCGCCAGCGCAAAGATTGCGACCGGTACGTTTATGTAGAAAATCCAACGCCAGCTAAGATGATCAGTTATTAGTCCTCCAAGGAGCGGACCGATTATGCTTGACAGTCCAAAGATAGATGTCACTATTCCCATATACTTCCCTCTTTTTTCAGGTGGAAACAAATCTGCCACAACGGTAAAAACACTGGTGACAACGATCCCGCCGCCGATCCCCTGGATACCACGGAAACTAATGAGCTGCACCATGCTTTGCGACATTCCGCATAATACCGAGCCTGTCAGGAATGTCAGAACACCGATTATAAATACCGGCTTTCTTCCAAAGATATCGGCGATCCCGCCCGTAACCGCTGTAATGACGGTTGCGCAAAGCATATAGATCGTAAATGGCCATGCATAGTATTCCATCCCCTGCAAATCATCTACTATTTTTTTCATTGCTGTAGAGACAATGGTCGAATCCAATGCCGAAAGCAGAAGACTTGCCATTAGACCTGCAAGAATCAACGTGATTTCGGTTTTGCTTAAATTTTTTGTTTTCATGAAAAACACCTCCAGTTTAATAAGTATTAACTATATTAGTATATTTTATACCAGTTGGAGCAAAAAAAATTATGCCTCTTCCAAAACATAATTTTTTATAAGGATCTACTTAGCCGCGGCTACTTTTTCTGCAGCTTCATGCGCGATTTCTTCAGACCATTCAAGAAACAGAGCGTACATTTTGTCATACAGTTCCAGTATAGACATAGCGTAAAAAGGTACGAATTCTTTCTTTGCGTCGATATTGGACTGAATGTATTTTCTCTCTTCACAAAGCTTGTTTCCAAGGCTTTTGATCATCTTTAAACCCATATCCGGCTCGACATTGTGCAGATTTGCAACAAATGCTGCAAAATCGATATAAACCTTGGCTGGCTGTTCCGAATACGTTTCCATCATATTCATAAAATAATCCCGACCTTTTTCATTTATCGAATAGATCGTTTTCTCGGGCATTTCACCTTCCTTTACGATTTCAGCGTCAAGGTAGCCCTTTTTATTCAGCGTAACAAGATTTTTGTAAATCGAAGGAGAACTGATTTTTACCCATGCATTTATGTTGCGCGCTTCCATGTTTTTTTTCATTTCATAAGCGTTCATCGGCTTTTTGATCAACGCTCCGAGCAACATCAAATCGACAGTTGACATATAGCACCTCCAAGTAGTATACCGTATACTACTTTAGTTTAGATTTATTTTGTGCATCTGTCAATAGCAATTTAACCTTATAAGCATCAATTAGCAAAAATATGTTCCTGTTGCTATTTGATCGTTCCGCACACCGGGCATTTCTGAAAAGAAAGCGGGGATTCCAAACCACATTTATCCAGCAATTCTGCGTTTGTTAAAATCTCTAAGGTTGTCCCACTTGCCGCAACTTTGCCATCCTTTATAACTATGACCCGCTCACAGGTTTCAAAAACCATATCTAGATCATGGCTCGTTATGATTTTCGTATGACTAAAACCTTTTAAAATATTGATCAATCTGCGTCTTGACTTTGGATCCAATCCCGAAGTAGGCTCATCCATAATCAGCACATCAGGTTTCATTGAAAGAATAGAAGCGATTGCGGCAGCCCGTTTTTCGCCGCCTGAAAGCTTGAATGGCGCTCTATCGACCAAATGAGATATGCCTACCATTTCCAATGCTTCGTCGACTCTGATCTTCACTTCATTTTCATCAATATTATAATTGCGAGGTCCAAATGCCACATCATCAAATACCGTTGTCATGAATAGCTGATCATCAGGATCCTGAAACACCATACCAAGTCTCTGTCTGATCATCATCAATGTTTTTTTCTTTACAGTAACATCTCCAACTTTCACTTCACCCTTGTCGGGGAAAAGAACACCCATGATCAATAACAGAAGAGTTGATTTGCCTGACCCGTTTGCACCTATAATGCCAACCGATTCGCCATGATGTATTGTAAAAGAAATATCTTTTATAGCTTCGTGCCCATCCGGATAGGAAAAATGGAGGTTTCTTGCTTCTAATTTATGATGACTCATTGATTTCTCACCCCCTCAAACAACAAGCCTAAAAATGCAGGTATATCATACCGCCTTGCAATAATAAAAAATAAACTCCATGCTATGAAATAGAGAATATCCTTCCCTGTTGCATTTGTTTTTCCGTAAGAATGGTAATCACCATTAAAACCCCTCAAGCGCATAGAATCATACACACGTTGAGCTCTATCAAATGTACGAAGCAGCAGCTGCCCGGCAAAAGATCC
>CAZKCB010000191.1:0-4541 GCA_964550965.1 uncultured Oscillospiraceae bacterium | reverse complement strand
TTTTGATTTTCGAACAAATGGAATACTTGCTCCCGATCCGCAATATCTCCTTTTACAAACTCAAAGTTTTCCTTTTTCATTGCATTGCGAAGGGTATTTAGATTGCCTGCATAAGTCAAAGAATCCAAACAAACGATCTCATATTCCGGGTGGTTCTTCTGCAGATAATATATATAATTCGAGCCGATGAATCCTGCTCCTCCAGTAATCAATTGTTTCATTTTATCACCTTCGATCCCCAAAATTGCAGCAGTGACTTCATGCTTTTCCTTATAAAGATATTTGTCCGGATATCACAGTAGATAAAATGGGAAAGTTTGCGTTGGATCAAAAATCCCACAAACCTCTTATGCCGGCTTCCCTTATGGAAATACTGCATATTGTTTTTCAGGGAAGCATCATTCACTATTTCTATTATTTTTTCCTGTTTTACTTTTTTTTCGTATCCGCAGTCTTTATGAAACAAATTTTCCAGGCACCAAATCATTCTGTCTGTGTATAGCGTTTCTAAATATTCTCTGCTGTCCTCAGTATAAATATTGTTTTCCTTCAAAAATTCTCTAAGTCTTTCGAAGAGCATTCGCTGATTGTTGTAAAGGTCTTTCTTGAAGCGCAAAGTAAGAGAAGAATCGTTGGTGTTTTCGTAATAATACAAAGGCGTTTTGATCAGACTGATATATGAGCAGTTCTTTATATACTCAAGATTGAACAGCAAATCTTCTCCGAGACTGATATCTTCTAGAAAGCACAAATTATTTTCCCGAATTGTATCGGCCGCATATAATTTGTTCCATATCGCGTTGACGATTTCTTTTTCCAATAGTTCCGGAAAATGCATGATGAATTCCCTTTGTGCATATATCCCTTCAATTGGGCAGATATGGATATGTTCGCCGGCTGCGATCGATTTATATCCGCAGATCGCAAGTTCTGATCTGCCGCCGATCGCAGAGACCAGTTTTTCGGTAATATCCGGTTCGACATAATCATCTGAATCGATAAACTGAATAAAGGTGCCCAAAGCCAGATCGATCCCGCTGTTTCGGGTATGGGAAACACCCGAATTTTTTTGATGCACTACTCTTACGCGCGCATCCTTTTCGGCATACTCATCACAGATCTTTCCGCTGCCGTCGGTCGATCCATCGTCGATAAGGATCACTTCAATATTTTTGTATGTTTGCTTCACTATACTGCTAATGCATTTGTCTAAATATTCTTCCACATTATGCACAGGAACAATTATGCTTACCATACGGTGTTCCAACTTATTCCACCTTCTCTCCTGCGCTTGCCTCATTGTAACTGTCTTCGACTGTTTTGAGTAATTCCTCGCTCATAAATTGCATATCCTCTGTTCCATACCTTTGATCACACGGCAAAGGCAAGAGGTCAACCGCCAGCTGATACTCAACGCTTTCCATCGGATCGTCTTTAAGCACATTAGGCCAAAGGAGAGGGATGTATATGTTTTTTTCCGCCATTTTTTTTCTTATTTCCATTCCCTTGTCTACATATAAGGGATATGCAAAAGGTCCATCGGGAGAAATGGTCTTTCTTTTCCTGATCCCTGCCAGCTTTCTTTCTAAGTAGGCATAATTATCATTTCTTGAAATCCTGACACGTTCATAATCGATCGCGCCCAATATATTATGAGTGAGCTTGGACATATATCTTAGAGGCACATTTTTTAAAGATGCATCATTTTCCTGAAAAAGCGGATAGTAATCAGAAGCCTTCCCTTCATAGCGCCCCAGGATATGCCTCATCCTCTCTTTGGAAACATCACACTCGAGTTTTTCCGAAAGAAAAACATTTGTGGAAAGATAGGCTCCATCGGGAACTCCAAAAAACTTCCGGCAGGAATATAGGGTATCGATCCCCCTGATCGGTTTTTGGAAAAAAGCCTGTGTATTATCAAGAACGATCTGTCCGTATTTTTCTTTGAGAGAAAGGACCTTACTGTCGCTCAGTTGTCCATAGTAATTGACGATATATAAAATTTCACCCTCTCTCATTCTCTTTTCAAAGACCGGATCAAGTCCGATATCGATATGATAATACTCAAAGCCATATCCGTATTTTCTTAAGGTTTCACTTACCGATCCGCAGAGATAATAAGGCAGATAGACTTTTTTGATATCTTTGCTTCGCAATAAATACAGCAAAGCATTTCGGCCGGTATTCAGGCCGACAAGATCCTTGTAATATTCCTTTTCAATCAACTCTTCCAGTCCAAAATATCCGCCGATTTCTCTCATTTTTTCCACCTATTCAACAATAACCGTGATCCACTTCTCCGAATGATCCATCATGTCAAGCATTTGCTTCATGTTGTCGAATTTCATGATCAGTATTCCAAGACTGCAATTAGCGCCTGTAAAAGCAGGTACCTGATCTCCCACGTTGTAGTTAAAATAGCTTTCAACGACATGATTCCTTTTTACGGGATCCTCGATCCTTATTTCTTTTAAAATGCCTTCCTTGAAGCTGTGTATGGCATAATAGCTCCAGCAGCCCTGGGTTCCACTCATCTTAAGATTGCTGCAGTCTTCACCCATTGCTGCTTTTATCGTATATTCCGTCAAATCGATACCGCTTGCATATTTGATGACCTGCGGGATAAAATTGCCGCCATTTCTTGGGCCTATCTCCATCAGGTAAACATTATCATTTTGATCGACTCGTATATCGAAGTTGTAGGCTCCGGTCTTCAGGTTCAGCAAGCTAAATGCTCTTTGGACCTCTTCATGGATCTTCTTTTCGATCTTTGTTGGCCGATTGCAGGGGAAACTTGCCGAGATAGGTACAAACGGATTTAGACCGTTCGCTGCGAAATGATCATTTGCAAGACATCGAAACACCAATTCCCAATTGATAGAAAATCCGTCTCCGGCGACTTGATAACCGCTCAATTCAACAAGTTCCTCGATAATCACCCGCTTTGCTCTTGAAAACTCCAAAGCATATTTGAATTTCTCCGCGAGCTCAGAGAGATCGTCAAGCCTGCTGACACCTTTGCTCCCCGAAGAATCGACCGGTTTGATCATGATCGGCAGCGTAAAGGTGCTTATGTCTTTTAAAACCTCCTCCATGGAGCTGTATCCCTGCGATTTAGGCGTATAAAAGTGATTTTCCTCAAGAAATTTCCTGTATTTATCCTTATTCGCAAGAATTTCTACCGAGTCATAGGGGTTGGTCGGCAGTCCCAGCTTTTCGGCAACATATGCCGCCGTAGGCGCCGCAGGATCGGATGCATAGGCAACCACACCGCTGACCATTTCGCTTTCTGCAACCTTCAGGATCGCGTTTTTGTCGGTTGTGCTCACACAATAAAATTTGTCCGCATGATACTGACCCGGATTGTCGGTTAAAAAATCACACAGCACGGTATAGAATCCATTTTTTTTTGCAGACTCAATGGCGGGTATCTGCTGCGTTGAACCGCCAAGCATCAAGATTTTTTTCACCTTCTTATTCTCCTTTATCATAATTTGGCGTGCCATACTGTCAAGTGTAAAAGCCTTGCGCTCTATAGGCCGGGAAATAATGATCGTTCCTGTTCCCTTTTTGTTCGATGAGTTCCTCATACAAGTCATTTAAGCGGATCTTCCTGCCAATATAAAAATCATAAATACCATCTTTTGTGAAATGCTTTTTATAGGTAAATAAATTATCTTCATGCGCACCGCCCAAATGCAATGTGATTTTATTGTTGTCCTTCCCCCACTCACAGGCTTTTGAGATGATGAGGCTGTTGACATTATAGCCAAAGTACTGAGGATCATTTCCCATCAAATGGTAGTGTAAATATTTATCATAATGAAGAAACATGCCCGAGGAGACGATTTTGCCTTCAACGATGCCATTGATGATGAATACATGATCTTTGCACAGCTTTATCGTATCCAACAAATAGTCTCTGCTCAATCTGGTTTTTTTGTCGATCCCGTGCCGGTCAGCCATCATATCGTACAATCTGCAGAAATCTTCGATCGTTTCGCACTGAAAATCGAACTCTGTGCGCGCACCCATTTTTTCAGCTTTTCTAATATGATTTCTGCAATTGGAAGAAAATTCCTCATAAAAATAGTCTTTTGAACTCAAATCGATCCCCAACGTGTAATTATTGTATTTCAGCTCATAAAAATTTTTGAAATCTTCATGGTTTTTAAGCCAGGGGGAAAAGCGAATGTATTCGGCAGCGATATGGTTCGCTGCACAGTATTCCTGAAACTCTTTATTGAAATCACGAACAAGATTTTTTCTTCTCTCTTCCTTACAGCCAAGAATGATCGGACCGCTGAATCCCCAGGGAGTCACAATATCATAAGTGTCGGAAAGGATGTTTGTCGGCCGCTTGATAAAGCGATATAAAACGATACCGTTCTCATCCTCGTACTCGTACGAATGATAGGTTCCGCCATCACGTGCAGCATTCAGTTGGCCCCAGAATTCTTCAAAATAAATGTCCGGTACGTTCCTCACAGTCCCACCTCATTTGTATAGTCTACTTGATTTGTTCTGCGATCTTTTCCGTT
>CAZKCB010000190.1:0-4543 GCA_964550965.1 uncultured Oscillospiraceae bacterium | reverse complement strand
TCACCGATGCCGCTTTCGTCGGGTTCAACGATTTTTAATTTCCCGCTGGGCAAGGCCGGACCGACAGATCCCGCTTTTTTGTATGTGTCACTGAAATCAGGAGTGCCTGCGAGAAGCGGCGCACATTCTGTGAGACCGTATCCCTGCAAAACCTTGAGTCCGATATCTTCATAGCCCCGGCAAACATTAGGATCGATCGCAGCAGCCCCTGTGATCAAAAGGCGCAGCTTTCCGCCAAAGCTTTCATAAATGGTATGAAATAATTTTCTCTCTGCATCGATTCCCATTGCATTCAAAAAACGATTGAATTTGATGGCTTTTCGGAGTGCAATGTCCTTTCCGGTTTTTGCCGCCTGCTTCCAGATTTTATTGTACATCGACTCAAAAATAAGCGGAACGCCCAGAAGCATCGTCGCTTGTGCTTCAACAAGGTTTTTGGCCACATACTTCAGACCTTCGCAAAAGGCTACGGAAGCTCCCGAATAAAGGATCGTCAGCATTCCGAGAGTCAATTCAAAGGTATGATGGATCGGCAGGATCGAAAGAGTCCTGTCTTCGGGCTTCACATGGACGATCCGTCTGGTATCCATGATATCACTGACGATATTTCTGTGGGAAAGCATGATCCCCTTTGCCATTCCCGTCGTCCCTGAAGAAAAGAGCAGCATTCTCATCTCTTCCGGGTCGACAGAGCAATCCACAAAGCTTCGATCTCCCCCTTTAATGAGTTTCTCTCCGGCCCCAACGAGAGAGTCCCACGTCGATATACCGTCTTTTTCCGGATCGTCCGGAAGCGTCTCGGAAATATCTGTCCGGTCTCCGTATAAATGCATCCCAATCCGATGTGCGACCGGATGGTCTTTAAAAATTTGAGTAAATGTGGCTGTATGAAAAACCGCATTACATTCTGCCGTATCGAGGATATTGCAAATTTCCTGCTTGTTTAGTTCTTTATCTAAGGGAACCGCGATCCCTACTCCATTCACAATGGCAAGATAGGCGACGATCCACTCATAGCAGTTTTCTCCGATGATCGCTATCTTTTTTCCGACGAGACCCATCTCAAGAAGCTTTGTTCCAAGGGCTTCGACATCATTTTTCAACTGTTCATAGCAAATGCGGCAATACGTTCCACCCTTTTCTTTTTTTATCAGAAAAGCAGTGTTTTTACGGTATAATTCGACACTTGAATTCAGCATTTCTTTTAAGGAGGTAATATTCCTGACGGAGTAGTATTGATTGGCAAAGCTTTGACTCATTTTGCATCACTCGTATGACATCAAACATGATCGTTGATCTCATACCCTCCTTTCCAAAACAGCAAGTTCTAACGTTTAGACTTTTATTGTATCGTATCTTTCCTGACAAGTAAAGAAAAGGAAAAACAGGTTTTTAGCACTGCTCCGCTTGTGGTATAATGATTCATAGATTTCTACTGTGTAAAAGAAAGGAGAGGTATGATATACAGATATCATACCGACAAAACAGAATGAGCACAGCACATATCAATGCAGCAGCTCCCGGAGACATCGCCGAATCGATCCTTCTTCCCGGTGATCCCCTTCGTGCAAAATTTATTGCAGAAACATTTTTAGAAAGTCCGAAATGCTACAACGAGATCCGCGGCATGCTTGGCTTTACCGGAACATATAAAGGCGTCCCCGTATCCGTTCAAGGCAGCGGCATGGGAATGCCATCCATGGGGATCTACAGCTATGAGCTCATCAAGGAATACGGTGTCCGGAATCTGATCCGTGTAGGCTCTGCCGGTTCTTTTCATGAAAACATCAAGTTGATGGATATCGTGGCAGGACTCAGTGCTTCGACCGATTCGAACTGGCAGCATACCTATGACCTTCCCGGAAATTTTGCCCCCTGCTGCGACTTTGATCTTCTGATGAAGGTAAAAGAAGTCTCGGACAAGGAAAATATACCACTTCATGCCGGAAACATCGTATCCTGCGATGTCTTTTATGAGGATATTCCGGACTGGTGGCAGCGTTGGGCAAAAATGGGCGTGATGGCGGTCGAAATGGAAGCAGCAGCCCTTTATATGAACGCGGCAAGACTCGGTGCAAAAGCTTTGGCTCTTATGACGATCAGTGATCATTTTATTTCAGGAGGCCGATTGACCGCCGAAGAGCGTGAAAAGTCCTTCACCGATATGATGAAACTCGCTTTGGAAGCTGCGGTGCGTTAGCCTGCAGGAGGGAAATATTGCTTACAACGCTTATCTATGCCCTTTTGGGAACAGGTACAACTTTTTTTGCAACAGTTCTTGGAGCTGCTGTGGTTTTCCTTTTCAAGGGAGAAGTCAAACCTGCACTTCAGCGTGTTTTTTTAGGTTTTGCAGCAGGTATTATGATTGCCGCTTCTGTCTTTTCGCTTTTGCTTCCGGCGATGGAAATGGCAAAAGCCCAAGGCATGCCGCCATACCTTCCAACTTGCGGAGGGTTTACATTTGGTGTATTGTTCCTTCTGCTTCTTGACCGCCTGCTTCCGCACCTTCATGCAGGAAGCAAAAAAGCAGAAGGCCTCCCTTCCAACTTTAAGCGAACGACTATGCTCGTTCTAGCCGTGACTCTCCATAACATTCCGGAAGGCATGGCCGTCGGTCTTGCCTTTGCCGTAGCCGCAATAGACAGTACCTCCGGATCCTTGTCCGCTGCGATCGTTCTGACTGTAGGGATGAGCCTTCAAAATTTCCCCGAAGGTGCGGCCATCTCTCTGCCCCTAAAAAAAGAAGGCTTTTCCAACAGGAAAGCCTTCATCTATGGTGGTTTATCAGGATTGGTAGAACCGATTGCAGGAGTTCTTACCGTATTGGCTGCGGGAAGCATGGTTGCTGTGATCCCCTGGGTCCTCGCTTTTGCGGCAGGTGCCATGCTTTATGTGGTAGTTGAGGAACTCATCCCGGAAGCCCATCTCGGAGAGCATTCCAACGTCGGTACGATGAGTGTCATGTTCGGTTTTCTTCTTATGATGTTGCTTGATGTAGCGCTGTCTTAAAAAGAAACCAAGCCTAGAACTCTCTTTTCGTCTTCGATCGCTGCTTTTTCCAAGGCATCCGCCTTTGCGGTCAATTCTTCTTTTTCGGGAGAATCCGCAAGTGAAGCAGCATTGATCCGTACATTGTAAAGTGCCGCAAGTACACAGGTCCTTGCATTCATTGCCGCCACCGCACCGTCGGAGACGGCATTTTTATTTCCGTTTCGAATCACAAACTCCGCTTTGTCAAACAGCGCCGCTGCTTTTTCAGCAATGCCGAGAGGCACTATGGCAGCCTCGATCGTCGCTTCACGGATCGCCTTTTTCCGGCAGGCCTTTTCTTCTTCACTGTCTTTGGGGAGTTTAAAGCAGGAAATGACAGCCGCATAAGAATCTGCATCCCGATCCATCAGATCAAGAAATTCTTCTGCTGTTTTTTCCATTTCCGCCTTAAGCGTTTTCATACTCTCGCATACTTCCTCAAAACCCTTGCGGTCGATCGTAAGAGACGCTACCATAGCGATCAAACCCGCAGAAACTGCTCCGCTAAGGGCTGCAGCGCTTCCGCCGCCGGGGACTGGAGAATCCGAAGCAAGTGTTGACATAAAACTTGTTACCGTTAAGTCTTTTAACATGATTACCGTTTGCGGCTTCGTTTGTTAAGCGTTTGCCGCTTTTCCTTTCGAATATTATATGGTTTTGTAAATCAAAGCGTTTCTGACATGTTCAATAAACACTTATCATATACGATTTCACCTTTTTTGATCACCTTTTCAACGAGGTTCATTGCAAAATGATAATGTAGGAATTCGTATGAAGGATATTCCAAAATAACGAGATCGGCCAATTTTCCGGGGTCGATGCTCCCTATTTGCTCAGCTCTTCCAAGTGCGGCGGCGCCGTTTATCGTCAAAGCCGTTACGGCTTCTTCTATACTCATATCCATGTAGATCGTAGCAAGAGCAAAAAGAAGCGGGATCGAGTTCGTAAAACAGCTTCCGGGATTAAGATCAGTCGCAAGAGCGACTGCACAACCGGAATCGATCATTTTTCTTGCTCTGGCATAGGGTTCTTTTAAACTGAAGGCGGTCGCCGGAAGTAAGGTGGCAACGACATCTTTTTCAGCAAGAAGCGCGATCCCTTTGTCCGAAGCCTGCAGTAAATGGTCTGCGGAAACAGCACCAAGCTCAGCTGCAAGTTCTGTCCCTCCGAGCGGGACGATTTCATCGGCATGCAATTTCACTTTCAAACCAAGTTTTTTTGCTGCCAGCAAAAGCCTTTTGGAGTGAGCCGTTTCAAAGACTCCGGCTTCGCAGAATACATCACAGAATTCTGCAAGCTCTTCTGCTTTGATTTGTGGCAGAACCTGTTTGATCATAAAATCAACGTATCCTTCGGTATCGCCGTTATATTCGGAGGGCACAGCATGCGCACCCATATAAGTTCGTACGATATCGACAGGCTGTATGTGATCCAGTTCTTTCATAGCATAAAGCTGCTTTTTTTCAGTTTCAAGATCAAGACCATAGCCGCTTTTGCCTTCGACCGTCGTCAC
>CAZKCB010000189.1:0-4585 GCA_964550965.1 uncultured Oscillospiraceae bacterium | reverse complement strand
TAAGAGGAGCTACAAAAAGAGTTCCTGTGCTTGAATTTAAGATCGATGTATCCGAGAAAAATAAAACGCCGGCATTTACAGCTGACATACCAAATCCCATTGGGATCATGATCAGCGGCTCCAAAGTGCCTCTTTTTCCTAACCATACGAGAAGTACGCCGATAATGATCAAGGCGACTCTGGCAACGGCAATATTAGTGTCCTGTGCAAAAAGGGTTCCAACACCTTGGAACAAATTCGATAAAAATGTCATTGCTTATGCCTCCTTTCTTTCTGTGCTTACTTCTTTTTTTGCTGAGATCTTTTGGATCACGGTTGTCATTCCCTTAATTAATGCTGCAATAAAGATACCGACAACAAATGCTATCAAATATACTTCTACAGCAATCGAAATTGCTTCGCCCATTTTCTTAGTTCCTTTCTGATGTCAAAAATGCAATAGCTTACTTAATTTCATTTTTTATACAGGCAATAAAGATCGCCATGACCGCTACGAAAACTCCTGCCATAACTGCTACGCTTGTTGCTGTTATTTCGATCATTTTTTTCACACTCCTTTTCGACTTATTTTTGCTATATTTAATAAGTAACTGTGCAAGTCCCTTACTCTAGGCTAAATCGCCAAGCGCAAAACCACTCTTCAGGATGCGCATCGGGAGGACATCCGATGCACTCGGTTTTGATCCTCGGATCAATCGCTCGTGCAAAGTTTGTGTACTCAACCAATCCTGCTGATTTGCAGGGATAATCATCCATATTTTTACTTTTTCGGGCTGATTGTACCCTGCAGTCGTTCATTTGGAATATGATACTGTTGGGACTTTCATCGATAATCGACTGTACATTTATTTTGGCATACATGCGAAACTGCAAAGCTTTTTTCAAGCCTTCGATTCCCGGCTGCTCCGGCAGCTTTAAAAGCCGCTTGATCGACCAGGCTTCAAAAGGAGAAAACCATGCCCAGCAAGAATCATTGCAACGCTTTGCATCAAGCATACCGTTTTCAGATTCTACCGACTGGAACCAGACTCCGTCTCCTGCAAGCCAATTTAAACCCAAACCCTCAATAAGATCTGTAAGCTTTTCCTTGGGCATGTTGAGCAACGGCTCGGGGATCCCATCGATCAGGTTGAATCCAAGCAGTTTACTCAGGCGTTTTAATTGAATGCCCCTGCTTTTCTCATAAGCCGTTTCCATTATATCCAGGGCTTTTTCAAAACCCATCTGATGTTCAACTTCTTTGAACCAGAAAACATGATGCACTATCGTTCTATGCAGCATATCAATGGCCAATTCTGCAAGTTCTTTCTGGTTCGCTTCTTCCGTTCTAAGCTCTTGTTGTTCCATGGAATAATCTCCCTATGGTTTCTGTGAAAGAATTATACTCTACGACGCGGAGTGTTTCCACTCCGCGTCGTAGAGATATTTTTTTTAAATTCAAGCAAAGGTCAATTAGCCAAGTTTCTTGAATTCTTCGGTCAACAGGGGAACGATTTCAAACAGATCTCCAACGATACCGTAGTCAGCAAGGGTGAAGATATAAGCTTCAGGATCCTTGTTGATAGCAACGATAACCTTGGACGAACCCATACCAGCAAGATGCTGGATGGCTCCGGAGATACCGCATGCAATGTACAGTGTCGGAGAAACAGTTTTTCCTGTCTGTCCAACCTGGAATTTCTGCTCGATCCATCCTGCATCTACAGCAGCACGGGAAGCTCCTACAGCAGCACCGATAACATCAGCACAAGCTTCGAGGATGATATAATTTTCAGGGCCCTTCATTCCACGGCCGCCGGAAATAATGACATTTGCTTCGATGAGTTCCGGACGAGCGGAAGCCACAAGAGCAATTTCCTTAACGATAGCTCTGAGATCAGCAGCATCGATCTCTGCAGCCTCGTTGACAACTTCAGCCTGACGGGATTCGTCAGCAGCTGCAACGGGGAATGTGTTAGGACGAATGGTAGCAAGAATCGGTCTTGCATTAGCAGCAACTTCCGAAAAAGCTTTTCCGCCATAAATCGGACGTCTGAACTTCAGGAAGTTTGCTTCGTCATATTCCATACCTGTGCAGTCGGAAGCCATACCAACGCCAAGGCGGTGAGCCAGACGGGGAGCAAGGTCTTTTCCGATAGCGGTATTTCCGATGAGAACTGCCTGGGGCTCTTCTTTTCTGATGATCTTGTTCAGAGCAGAAGTGTATGCACCTGTGGTGTAGTCAGCCAGTTTGTCGTCATCCACGAGGATAACTTTGTCAGCGCCGTAAGCAGCAGCTGTCTTTGCCAAATCGCCGATTCCCTTACCAAGGATAACTGCGACAAGGGGTTCGCCTGTTTTATCTGCGATGGTCCGTGCTTCGCTCAGAAGTTCGAGGGAAACTTTACGGATTTCTAATTTTGTTTGTTCAACAATGATCCAAATTCCTTTTGCCATGTCAATTCCTCCTCCCTTAGATAGCTTTTGCTTCTTCGCGCAAAAGTTTTGCTAATTCTGCAGCCTGCTCAGCGGGCTCACCGGTGATCATCTTGCCGGCTTTACGCGGAGTCGGCAGGCTGAATTTCGGAGCAGTCATCTTGCTGGGCACATCAGCAGCACTGATTCCCAGGTCAGCAAGGGTAAGGACTTTGAGTTCCTTTTTCTTTGCCTTCATGATACCCATCATGCTCGGATAACGGGGCTCATTGAGACCTTTTTGTGCGGTCAAAACAGCAGGAATGCTGAGTTCGATGGTTTCGCTTCCACCATCGATTTCGCGAATAACGGTTGCTTTGTCTCCATCAATGTCCAGCTTAAGAATGCTGCTGACGGAAGGAATATTGAGAGCATCTGCCATACGAACAGCAACCTGGCTGGATCCGTCATCAACGGCGATACGGCCGGAAAGAATCAGGTCATACGGAATCTGTGCAACAGCCTTTGCCAAAATTTCGGCAGCAGCCCATTCGTCAACATTTTCTAGGGAAGGATCATTGACCAACACACCCAGGTCAGCGCCCATAGCCATAGCGGTTCTGATGGAAGACTCTGTTTTGTCACCGCCAAGGCTGACAACGGTAACTTCGCCGCCAAACTTTTCTTTCAGTTTGAGAGCTTCTTCGATAGCAAATTCATCGTAGGGATTGATAACCAGGTTTACACCTGCTGCATCGATTTTTCCGCTGCCATCAATAACGATTTTTGCTTCTGTATCAAATGTCTGTTTGAGAGTAACGACAATATTCATACTACTTTTCCTCCTTACTGCTCTAATATTCTTTCAGGATGTTATTAGCAACAACAACACGCTGGATTTCGTTGGTTCCTTCGTAAATCTGAGTAATCTTTGCATCACGCATCATACGTTCTACCGGATAATCACGGGTATATCCGTAGCCGCCCAGTACCTGAACTGCTTCTGTGGTTACAGCGTTAGCAGTATCGCCAGCGAAGGCCTTCGCCATAGCTGTGTACTTGGAGATCTTTCTGTTGTCATGGATTGCGCTGGCATAATAAGCAGCCTGGTAAACCATAAGACGAGCAGCTTCGATCTGGATAGCCATGTTTGCGAGTTTGAACTGGATAACCGGCATTTCTGCAAGAGTCATTCCGAACTGGGATCTTTCCTTTGCATACTTTACAGCCTGCTCATAAGCGCCCTGTGCGATACCGAGAGCCTGTGCAGCGATGCCGAGTCTACCATAGTCAAGAGTGGTCATAGCTACTTTGAATCCGTCACCTTCGTTGCCGAGGAGGTTTTCAGCCGGAATGCGGACATTTTCGAAAACGAGTTCATAAGTTGCGGAAGATCTGATACCCATCTTCTTTTCTTTCTTTCCGAAAGTGAAGCCCGGTGTGTCCTTTTCGAGGATGAATGCGGAGATTCCCTTGATGCCCTTGCTCTTGTCCATCTGAGCGGTGATCACATAAGTATCAGCATAGTAACCATTGGTGATAAAGATTTTGGAACCGTTAACTACGTAGAAGTCGCCTTCGCGAACAGCAGTTGTACGTGTTCCTGCAGCATCGGAACCAGCCATGTTTTCAGTCAATCCGAAAGCACCCATTTTTTCGCCGCTGGCAAGAGGAGCAAGGTACTTTTTCTTTTGCTCTTCATTTCCGAACTTGTAGATCGGGTTAGCGCAAAGGCTGGAGTGAGCAGAGATTGTAACACCCAGGGATGCATCTACTCTGGACAGCTCTTCAACGGTGATAGCATAGGAAAGATAATCCGCGCCTACTCCATTATATTCTTCAGGGAAGGTAACTCCGGCAAGTCCGAGTTCTCCGCATTTTTTCCACAGGTCCATGGGGAATTTTTCTTCTTCGTCACGTTCCTCTGCTCCTGGTAAAACTTCCTGTTCAGCAAAATCACGAACCATTTTGCGCATCATCAGATGATCTTCGGATAATTCAAAATTCATTTTTTGTACCTCTCTATTTGTTTTTATTTTAAAGCTTGTAAGAGGATCAACGGTCAATGTTTCAGGCCATTGACCCCACTTATTGCTTTAATTAACCTTTAACGAATACTGTGTAGCTTATCTGTTCGGCTGATAACCAAGCTCGATTCCTGCAATGATGCCCATGTGGATATTAGATGTTC
>CAZKCB010000188.1:0-4601 GCA_964550965.1 uncultured Oscillospiraceae bacterium | reverse complement strand
ACGGCGGGCTTCTCTATGTTCAGGATGATCAGGCCCGATTTCTTGCAAGAGAGGTACTGCAAAATTTCGGAGCACAGCCAATTCATAAACTAGTGCTGAATTGAACATAACATCAGCGTCCTCGGTATATGGAAATATATTTTTCTCTTCGCCTTTCATTACAGAAGGCCACATTTGCAAAGTTTTTAGGGCATCCTGATTCCTGAACTGACTATCCCTTACGATCCTGCGAATAAGACGTGTATCCGTTGTCTGTATTACCGCATGCTCATCAATGCTTATCTGCGTCATAGGGCTGATGTGTATTTTAACCTTGTTATGCCGAGGTATGCTCGCTGTAAGTTTTTCATTGAGCGCATGGATGCCTTCAATGATCACCATTTTTCTTTTTCCGATTTGCGCCTTTCGCCCTGAGGGCATCTGCTTTCCGGTAGCAAAATCAAAATGCGGCAATTCTATCTCTTCGCCTGCCATCATACGTTTCAGGTGTTCGTCAAAGAGCTTCAAGTCAATGATATCCATGGATTCCAAATCGAGCTCGCCGTTTAAGCGAAGCATTTTTTTACGGTCCATGTAATAGTCGTCCAAGGAAATTTTGATCGTGTTGATACCGAGTACCTTGAGCTGTACACTGAGCCTTTGAATAAAGGTGGTTTTGCCTGACGCGGAAGGACCGGCTACCAGAATGATTTTGAAGCGGTTAATATTACTTTCTATGTGGTCTGCAATTTCGACAATTTTTTTCTCATGGAGCGCTTCTGCCATTAAAATGACATTGTTGAGTTCGCCGGCTTCCACATACTCATTCAAGCGACCGATGTAATCGCATTCTACGATTTCAGCCCAGCGCTCCGCTTCCAGAAATACCTTGGCCAACTTAGGCATCTCTTCGAATGCCGGCAATCTGTCCGGCTGCTCTTGAAGCGGGTATCTAATGATCATACCAGGTTCATAATACCTGAGTTCAAAGTTTTTTAAATAGCCGGTGCTCGGAACCGAAGTAAAATACAGGTAATCATATCCACCACCGCAATAGTGTATGTTTATGGTTTTTCGCTTCATTTGTTTCATTAATTTTACTTTGGCGTTTTCCCCTACTGCTTCAAAAAGTGCGATCGCCTCTTCCATTGGCAAGGTTTTTTTTGCAATAGGCAAATCTTCCTGGACGATTTCCCGCATCCGTTTTTCCAGAGCTTCTACATCTTGTTCGGTTAGCGGGTACTCCAAATGAAATTCACAATACAGGCCTTTGCTTAAAGCGTGCTCTACGATGACCTGCCCATTCGGGAAGAGATCTCGGGTAGCCAAAACCATGATAAAAACCAAACTGCGCTGATATACCTTAAATCCAACATCGGTAGATAAATCAAAAAATCCAACAGAACAATCCTCTGTAAGAGGCGTAGACATATCTTTGATATTATTATTGACAATGGCTGCTACGATAGGTGTGCTGTGTGATTCTGAAAATGCTTTGCTGATTTCAAGCAAGGTAGTGCCTTTATCATACTCATAGGATTTTCCGTCAACATCCACACTTATCTTATCCGCATTCATCACGTCACCTCATTTTATTCCTTCAGTTCGATTTCGATAACACACTCTGTTTTGATTTTTTGAACGAGAAACTGAAGTCCATCGATAACATTCGGTCTGATATCGCCGCCGATCAGCACATACATAATGTCATCCCCCACCTCAAGCCGTCCTTCGTTGAGCCATGCTCTGACATAAAAAATACCGTTCATTTTGTAGGTTTCAGCAATTGCAGCATCGACTTTCTCCTGATCATAAGAAAATTCCATTCCTTTGACGATTGTCGCGTCATCCTGTCCGAAACGGACCTTTGCTTTTGGAGTTTCCCGAACGACTCCATTGTGGATCAGGAACATTCCTTCCATGGACGCCTTTGGATCCTGTTTCGCTTCCTTGAGCCATTCATCCACCGAGGGTGCTTTCTTTTTGGTTTTTATATCCATTTTTGTTAACCTCTTTCATATTATTGATTATTGAATATTTTACCACAGCTTACACCGCCCATCAATTGTTCTTGGTGTAAGCCCTAAAAAAGATAGGTTATAGCCTATCTTTTTCGTGTCTGCCCTGCTATTTATTGTTTCTATGGTCACTCCTCAATCGTTTCATTCTCCTGCACAGCATCTTTTTCTTCGGCATTGGTTTGTTTTTTTAGTTGCAGTTCCAATAGCATAACCTTTGAGTTTGCTTCGTCGAGCTTTCTGCTCACGGACAGCTTATCTATTGTTACACCTGATTTTTCGCGAATCAGTGTGACACATTTTTTATACTCGTTTTCAAGCTGCTCGTTCAGCACTTTGTTTTCAGCTGAAATCTTTTCGTTTTGCGAGTTTGATTCGTCAAGAATTTTTGACAAATCTGAAATGCGCTGCTTTATGGAATCGTTTTCCTGATTCAGCATTTCTATCATTTTTGATTTCGAAGAGTTTTCGCTGTTGCAGTTTTTTAATACCTCAGTCTGAGAAGCAAGTTGTTCTGTAAGATCATTGACCTTTGCCGTCAAATCCGCAAGCTGCCCTTTTGATACCAAGGAATTTAAAAAGGCAAGCTCTTCGTCCCTTTCTTCAATTGTGTTTGAGAGTTTCGAAACAAGAGCACTTTGATCTTTCACTTTGAGCAGTTCCGTTTTGAGCAGTTCCTGTGCTGAGGAGAGTTCCTGCCGCGATTGCTCCAGTTTCTGAGAAAAATCATCGGTTAAGCTTTTCTGCTGCTCGATTTGTTTTTCGAGGCGTTTTTTTTCGTTGTCTGCTCTATTGAGCTTTTCCTCAAGCGCAGAGATATTGTTTTTCAGTCCGGTTATATCCGGAGCCGAAATTTCCTCGCCCTCAAGCCCGTTGATTCGAAAGGATTGTGAAAGATCTTCATACTCAGACTCAATTCGCGTGATTTGCATTTTAAGAGCTTCATTTTCTTTTTTGAGATTTTCCTTTTCCTCAAACAAAGACTGTTGATTGTGTGAGAAAGTATCTGCCATTGCCTGCTGCTGCTTGCGCAGTATGTTGAGATAATCCATGACAGAGTTCTTTGTATATCCCCCAAAATTGCTCTTCAAATATTCCTTGATATCTGATTCCTCGATTTTTAAACGCAAGGTCTCCACGATGTTGTTTTCATTCTTTAGTTCCTGCATCTGATATCCCCTCCAAACGTATTGCCTATATTGTGTCGGTATGTATTTCCAGAACATCTCCTTCTGAAACAAGGGCTTTCCCCGCAGCAAGCTCAAGTACATGCGCCGTCCCTTTTACACGGCTTCCAATGCTCCAGGGGTACAGGGTTTCGTGGCTGAGTACTGTCATATCCTTTGAGAGATAGACCGCATCGATTGGTATTTTCATAAAAAAGCAGTGAATGGATGGACAATTCATAAGCAGCAAAGCTTCTCCATCATCAAGGCTTTTTTTACCCATAAGACCTTTGAAACGGGGAAAAAAATCATCTGCGACTTGCACTTTGGACGCAAGTATAAGCCCATTGCATATAATAACCACTGAATGACAACTCATATGAATTCACGCATAATCTGAACGATCGAAGGCCCTAATAAGATAATAAGCAAGACAGGGAATATCAGGCCTATCATTGGCAGAAGCATTTTGACCTGCACTTTTTGCGCCTTTTCTTCGATTTTATTGCGCCTGCTTGTGCGCATAGCGGCAGCCTGTGTCCGAAGAACATTCTTCAAAGAAATGCCCATCTGTTCGGCTTGAATGATTGCCCCTACGAATGTTTTTATTTCATCGATCTCACAACGCGCTGCAAATAAAGTGAATGCATCTCGTCTGCTTCTTCCCATTGTCATTTCACGGTATGTGATGGTCAATTCATCTATGAGTGGGCCTTCCGAATGGCCGATCACCTGCAGAAGTGCCTGATCAAAGCCAATACCCGCTTCGACATTCACACTGAGAAGATCCAATGCATCGGGTATCTGCTTCTCCATTGCTCGCTGCCTTTTTGATATTTTAGAGCTAAGGTCAAAACGTAAAATGGCATATCCGAAACAGGCTCCTAAAACCATTGCGAGCAATGATTTTACGCCAAGTCCAAGAAAGACTGAAATCAAACCGAACAAAAATGCAATGGCTATAATACCAAATGACCTCATCAGGATATATTCGCTGACGCTGAGGGTCAGCCCAGCCTGATGCAGCATTTTTTTCAGGTTTTCACCACGCGGTTTTTTAAGTCCATTTTTAGAATGCGAACCTTGAGGTAAATACTTTGCAATTTTTGCCGAGAGGAACTTGATCGCAGGTTTGAACAAGCGTTCATACAGCGGCTTGCCAAGTTCCTCATCAATGATATTGGCCTTTGGTGCATCACCATTGACAAGGTGGGCAACGCGCTTGCGCATATGCTCCTGCCCCGCTCCATAAGCACCAAGCAGCATCAGTACCAGGCTAAATGCAAATATCCCCCATGCAATTGAAATCATAGTAATCATAGCAAACTCCTAATAATTGATATCCACGATTTTTCTGATTATGACAAAGCCTGTCGCCTCAAGAATCACGGATCCGATCAGCATTGCTTTTCCGATCCCCGTTTCAACACAGGATTGG
>CAZKCB010000187.1:0-4612 GCA_964550965.1 uncultured Oscillospiraceae bacterium | reverse complement strand
AAAGACGAACGACTCTGTACGGGATCTCAAGCTGTTTGAGTACTTCTTCGGCTGCCGCTGTGAGTGTTTCGAGTTCAGCGTAAGAATCTTCAGGCTTCGTGAATTTCACGAGTTCGACCTTATTGAACTGGTGCTGACGGATCAGACCTCTTGTATCACGTCCGGCAGATCCGGCTTCTTTTCGGAAACACGGAGTGTAGGCGGTGTAATAAAGAGGCAGCTCGGAAGAATCGAGTATCTCATTCATTCTTAAGTTTGTAACAGGAACCTCGGCTGTCGGGATCAGGAAAAAGTCCTTTGCCGGCACATGGAACATGTCATCTTCGAATTTCGGAAGTTGGCCGGTTCCGGTCATTGCGTCGCGATTTACCATGAAAGGCGGAAGGATCTCTGTAAACCCGTGCTTTTCGGTATGAAGATTCAGCATGAAATTCATGATGGAGCGTTCAAGTCTTGCGCCAAGACCTTTGTATACGGTAAAACGAGTCCCTGCGATTTTTGTTGCACGTTCAAAATCAAGAATGTCAAGATCGATGCCTACATCCCAATGTGCTTTTTGTTCAAAATCAAAGACTCTGGGTTCTCCCCATTTCCTGAGTTCAAGGTTGTCTTCATCGCTCTTTCCGACAGGAACTTCGGAGTAAGGAGTGTTCGGAATGTTCAAAAGAGCAGAGCGAAGCTGTTCTTCAACCTCGGTGACCTGACCGTCGAGTACCTTTATGTCTTCAGAAAGAGCTTTCATTTCCGCCATCAGTGCGGTCGTGTCTTTTCCTTCTTTCTTCAGTTTTGGGATCTCTTTCGAGTCTGAATTTTGCTTGTTTTTCTTGACCTCAACATCGGCAAGCAGATTTCTTCTGCGTTCATCAAGGGAAAGTACGCTATCGATATTGAAATCGCCTTGTCCTCTTGATTCCACAGCTTTTTTCACTGCGTCAAAGTCTTCTCTGATCCTTTTGATATCCAGCATATCTGACACATCTCCTTTTATTAAAATAGGTTCTTTTTATATTCGATGTAGGTGTCGAGCATTTCTTCGACTTTTTCCTGCATTTCTAACTGCATGTCGGAAGCGTCCTGATATCTCTTTTCATCGAGCGCGATCTTGATTCGCGTCAGAAGAGATTTGTTGACGATCTCATCCTGCCCGAGATAAATCCTGAGTTCATCGATTTTGTCCCAATTTTCGAGGTCAAAATCAGTGCAGTCATCTTCAGAGTGAAGCTTTCTGCACTCTCTGACGAGATCCATCGTATTCGGTATGATCCGATTGTGAAGTTCCATCGCCCACTGTGCCAAGATCGCTTCACGGTAGGAGTCGATCGTCAGATCCTCAAATATTCCGTTCTTCTTTAAAACCGCAACCTTTTCGGGATAAAGTTCAAATCCTTGGACGCTTTCCCATACGGTCGCAGGGGCTTTTCCGAAATAGCGGTTTCTTTCTTCTTCCGTGTAATCCTGATATACATCTGCTTCACTTCTGTAAGCGCGATCTTTTTCAAGATAGAACGACTCTTCTCCATACGTTTTGGAGAGAATGGCTTCCAGTTCAGCCGGCGTTTTCTGTGCTTCCAGTGCTGCCTTGATGCCGTCAAGCATTGCAAGATAAGCCGTCGCGAGGACAAGGTAAGTATTGTTTTTCGGGCTCGGTGAACGGAGCTCAAATCTTGTGCTCAGAGGGTTTTTTTCGTCGCGGATCAATCCGATCAAAACGGTCCGATTGCGGGACGGGTTTTTTGCATCGATGCCAAGGGATGTAACGATGCAGATCGGCGCTTCAAATCCGGGTTTGAGTCTGTTCAAGGCATCGTTGGTGGATGAAATGAACGGATTCATGACCTCGTAATTTTTTAAGATTCCCATTAAGGCTCCGAACCCGATCGGGGTTATAAAATCCCTCTTCATGCTTTTCGGAGTAAAGAGGTTCACTGTTTTTCCATTTTTCAATACCGCGGCTACGCCCATATGTGTATGCTCGCCGTTTCCGGCTACGCGTTCGATCGGCTTTGCCATAAAGTTGACATCCAGACCATAAGAACGGAACACATCCTTTACGATATAGCGGATCTGCAGTTCATTGTCCGCAGCCTGCATCAAGGTGCTGAATTTCCAATCGATTTCAAGCTGTTCCATAATGTGATCGTATTTTCCCGAGTTTCCGAGTTTTGCTTTGATGCCGCCGACTTCTTTGTGACCCATTTCGACATCGAATCCATATTTTTCAAGAATCAAAAGCGTTTCTTCGAGTGCACTGCGGACAGGCCCTCTTGTACGCTGCCAATATTGTTCTTTGAGTTCCTGTGAAGTTGAAAGCTGTTCTCTATCCGCTCTGTCCTCAGGGGTCTTGACCCAAAATTCGAGTTCGGTCGCACCGGTCATAATGATTCTATCGATGTCGTTGACAGAATCGATTTGTGTGTATTCCAACACATAAGGATTGTCTTTGATCAGCTGCATCAGCTCTGTACGGAATGTCTCCGCGGTGTTTCGCAGAATGACCCTCGAACCAACCTCGATCGTTTCATTGTGCGTTAAAAACGAGGGGATGCGAAGGGTTCCCACCGGCAGACCCGTATCATTGCAAATGTACTCAAAATTATAGTCAACAAACCAATTGACATCTCTGTCCGGTATGATATCGACTTTCGCATTGTTCAACGCAGCGATCTTCGGCAGGACAACACTCGAACCATCTGTTTGTACGCCTCGCTGGAAAAACTGATCCATATCTTTCAAAAACAACTCTACGGGGATTTTTTCGTCGGTATCGTGACCACCAATGTCAATTCCGACCAAAGACACAAATTTTACTTCCGGGTGAACTTTCAGCAGCGCAGTTAACTCTGTGCGCGTGATCGATTCTTTCGGAACGGTAAATAACATCCGATCCAGATCCATAAGCCCTGCCTCCTTCCAAAATACTGCTTGGGTAATCTAACATTTTATTATATCGTTTTTTCGGCACTTTTGTCACGCATTTTTAGCGTACTTTTTGATTCCGCTGCAATTCTATGAGCGCAAGGTTTCTTAAAGAAGGATAATTTTACACTAAAACCATTTAAGAACAGCAGGCAAGTTGTAACTTGCCTGCTGCCTAAAATCATTTTTTACGATCCTCGAGCCTATTCAGTTTTGGTCGCAGCATCTGTTGCCGCGGCATCTTCCGCAACTGCATTTGCTGCATCGTTTCCTACCTGAAGCTGTGTCAAATAGCTGTTGAGCTGGTCCAGATACTTTCCGTAGGCTGTCCAGTCACCTTCTTTTTGAGCCGCTACGGCATTGTTATACGCATCGACGGCATTTTTGATCAGCGTATCGGTCGTTTGGATCTCCTCGGGCAAATTGCCTGATCCCGAGCCATCTCCCGAGTTTGTCGAACCGCCGAGGGGTTTTCCGGAACCGTCGCCAAACATGGTGTCAAGAGCTTCTGCCAGCGAAGGTTCGTAGGCGATCTTGTCGTTGTAATAAATAACGACTCTCTTGACTTCAGGAAGACTGCTGTTTGTTGCTTCCAGATAGATCGGCTCGACATAGACGATCGAATCCTCAATCGGGATGACGAACATATTTCCTCTGGTATAACTTGAACCGGCCGAACTCCAAAGGCTGAATTCCTTTGAAATATTTGTATCCTGATCGATAAAGCCTTCTACCTGCATCGGTCCGTAGATGATCTTCGACTTTGGCAGTTGGTAAAGGACCAGGTTGCCGTAGTGCTCTCCGTCGTTTCTCGCAACCAAAAGACCCGACATATTCTTCTTCCCATACGGCGTATAAGGAAGGGAATTGATAAATTCCACGTCCTTTTCACCCGGAAGCTTCATGATGTAATAGTTCGGAGTCATCAGGGTCTCTTTGGTCCCCATGATTTCCTTCGCTATTTCCCATCGATCTTCGGACTGATAGAAAACTTCGACATCAGACATGTGGTACTTCGTATAGATGCCGGCTTGGATCTGGAAGAGCATGTTCGGATAACGGATATGCGCTTTCAGACTTTCAGGCATTTCTGCGAAGGGTTTGATCAGCTTGGGATAAATCTTTGCAAGCGTATTCGCGATCGGGTCGGAATCGTCTACAAGATAGAAGCTCGTATCACCATTGTAAGCGTCGATGACGACCTTGATCGAATTTCTGATGTAGTTGACATTGCTGTCTTTGCTGAACGGTTCCGAATACGGATAATAGTTGCTGTAAGTATACGCATCCATCATCCAGTAAAGTTTGCCGTCGACCGTAACGATATACGGATCCGCATCATAGCTGAGGAACGGAGCGATCTTTTCCACTCTGTCCTTGATGTTGCGGTTGATGATGATCTTCGACTCGCTGCTGATGTTGTTCGAAACGAGGATCTTCAGGCTCTGCTCGCGCATAGCAAAGAGTGCACGGTTCAAAAGGTTCAAATGAATGCCTGCATTACCGGCATAGGTTGCGTAGACATTCTTGTCGCCGCTCGGATAATCGAATTCCTTTTCATCGGTATTGGTTATAATGTAATTTTTCGTCTGCTCTCCGAAATAGATTTCCGGTTGCTCCAAAGTGATTTCATTAACGCTCCAGATCGGGGGGATGACCTGTATCAAAAGATTCCGCTGCTCGCGTTGCGTTATCT
>CAZKCB010000186.1:0-4612 GCA_964550965.1 uncultured Oscillospiraceae bacterium | reverse complement strand
CGACAGTATAGCGATGACCGTCAAAAAGAAGTTGATTCACGATCCTCTTTCGGCCGTTGGTTTCGATACACTTTGCAAACGGGTAGTATACCGGCTCCTGGATCAGTACGCCGTCACCTTCCACGGTCAAGGCCCGAATGATGGTTGCAACAGCAAAAACAATGCCCGGCATTTTTATCAGCCAATTTCTTTTGATCTGCCAGCCCGTCGTATTTTTAAACCAATTTTCCACTGCCGCAAAATATTCCGGCCCCAGTTTCGAATAACCGAAGATCCCGTGCTTTGCTCTTTCGATCAGAGCCTCTGTCACGCAAAGCGGTGTCCGAAAGTCCATATCAGCGACCCAAAGAGGCAATACATCTTCCGCCAGACCCTTTCCCACAGCAAAATCATATTTGATCGATCCGGTTCCCCGGCGCTCGATGATCTCATTAAAATCAGTCTTCATGGCTACTCCTTGTCAAAACCTGTTGGCGTAAGTTCTTTTTCTATATATAATGACAGTATAACAAAAATAGGAACGTGAAAAGAGAAAAAATATGAGTACAAAAAAAATGAAGTTCGTTTTTATCGGAAACAGTATCGTCAATGGTTTTCCTCACAAAAGAAGTCAATGTTTTGCAAGCCTTTACCGAGACGCTACCGGTGCGGAGGTAATCAATAAAGGCGTAAACGGCGAGACTTCGCCTGAGGCTCTTGCCCGCTTTTCCGAAGATGTGATCGCACACAGGCCCGACAAGATGGTTTTCCTTGGGGCCACCAACGATTATATCTATGATGTCTGCTCACCGGCCGAGACGATGGAATATTATCAAAAAATCGCAGCGCTTTCAAAAGAAAATGGCATTGAACCGATCTTTCTGATCCCTTTGATGGTAGATGCCGAAATGGCAAAACGCCTATGGATCCCCGATACGGATTATGCCGGGATAAACGCTTCTCTTATGGAATTGCGGGAACTCATGTTTTCTTTCGCCGAACGGGAAAACGTGCGTGTGATAGATACACAAAGCTATTTTCTTGGACTTTATACGCAAGCAACCTCCGAAGAATATCTGCATGATGGTCTCCACCCCACAGTGGAAGGTCACAAACTGATTGCCGAATTGCTCGTTAGGGAATTATAAAAAAAGGTAAAGCATCTTTAAAAAACAAGCTTTTCGATCAAAAGAAGCAGAAGGTAAACGACAGGCTGATGAAAAAGATAAAACAAGAGCGAATGCCTGCCAACAAAAAGAACCGGCCGAAATCGCCGTTCTCTGGAAAGCCTTGGAAAAAAAGAACTCTTCTCTTTATAGATCAAGGGCCCGAGAGAGGCTCCAAGCAGAAAATAGCCAAACCAGGGGAGCAGCGAGAAATAGTCTGCGGAATAAAAGCCCCCTGTCGTTTCGATGAAAACTGCAAAGGCCCCGATGTCGCTTGAAAGCGGATCGATGGTAAAAGCAATTCCCTTTCCGATAGCCAGGATCGCGATCAAGAGACGCAAGCGCAGATCGAGCTTTTGGATCAGCCAGTACAAAAGGATCGAAGCTGCAAGCATGTGCAGGATGCCGAAGCGGATCGTAAACTCGTCTTCCTGTTTTAGAGTAAAATCTAAGAGATATGTAAAAAGCGAAAGAAGCACCGCAACGCCGGCAAGCTTCCAACCTCTTTTTAAATTCGAACGACTGAACGAACAGCTGATCCCGCATATAAATACAAAGCAAAAAACCGCCAGATACCAGATCACATCCCTTGCCGCAAGACCGAAATAGCCTGTGCGTGCAAGGTCACAGAGCCAATAGAAAAAACCGCTTGTTTCGCCATCTGCAAACCAGCGGTTTTTGAATATAAAAGCCAGATCAAAAAGAGTATGATCCATGATCATCAGGCAAATACAAAATCCCCGAATAAAATCGAGTTCCCAGATCCGGTCTTTTTTGTTCAAAACAGGCTGATGTATCTTATCCATACTGTATTTTATCATTCGCCGCCGGTTCCGACAAGTTCGTATTTGGCGGCGCGGGTGACCTGCTCCGCCTTGAGGAACGAAAGGCGGAACAGGTCGGTGGTGGTCAGAGTCAGTTTTACCACCACCGCAGGGGAGCCGGCCGGCTCCCCTGCACCCGCGCCCTCGGTACTTCCCGGCAGGATTTTCATTTCATATTCCAGACTGCCGCCGGTCTCGGGCAAAAGAATGTCTTCAGCCTTTGCCGTGATATACTGCGCATATTTTTCTGCCTCTACGGGATCAACGGCCATCACTCCACGGCTGAACGCTTCTTCATCATAATACTGTGCGGCTCCGCAGGCGCACTCCTCTGCGGTGGCTTTCAGAAATTCCTGGATCCGAAGATAACGCGAAAGATCGCCCTGATAAGTAATAAATGTGACATTTGCAATCAAAAGCCCTAGAAATATGATAAATACCTTCATTCTCTTCTCCTATGGAAGACATTCGCTTGCCGTACTACCTTCCACTGAATAGGACCCCTGGTTTTCTTCTTCCCTGATCCCCAGAAGCTTTCCTCCGGCCATCACCTTTCCGAGCGGAAGAGTAACCTTGTAATGGATCATTCCGCGGGTCCCGCTTTCGTCAAAATAATTGAGCCGGTATTGCTTTGTTTCAGTGGCCTCGATCAGGATTTCCGATTCTTCGACTCCGAGAGCCTCTGACAAATCAGAGCGCAGCTTATCCTTGATTTCGGCAGTAAAGCATCCCTTCTGTTTGGCCTCTTCCTTTGCCACATAGACCTGCTGCTGAAAGGTGCTTACCATTTGGCTGTTTTTCTGGTCAAGACAATATTGCGCCATAAAAAGAAGGAGTAGCGGCAAGACAGCAGCCAAAACGATGAATTGTTTCATCTTTTTACTCCTTTTTTGCTACGGAGTTGACGTCCTCATCTCAATTTCACTGGTCCATGCGCCGGCAAGGATACTCGTGACAGACGAGTCATCCGGCCCCGCGATCAGTTGAAAAAGAAAGATCCCGAGGGCAACCATAGCCGTAAGTACAATAAATTGTTTCAAAATCTTTTCCCCCACTCTGTTTTCTCACGGTGTTGTGACATTTGTGTAGGAAAGTGCGGTCCCGCTATCCGTCGCGAGGGTTTTCGCCTCGGAAGAAAAGCCCATCACAAAGCCGGAAATCATAATTCCAAGCGCGATCATGGATACCAATACGATCATCTGTTTCATTTTTTCATCCTTTCTGTGCTTTACAGCAGCATTGTCAGCATTTCCTTTTGATCTATGAAATATCCGACATAAATAAAATTTAAAAACACAAGCATTACATTTAAAACAACCGGCAGATAGATCAGATCACTCAATACTTCATCTTTCTTTTTCCGAGCCGTCAAACGAACTTCCCGAATATTTTTCTGATAAGAAAAAAGAGATTCCTGAAGCAAGGCCGGATCCATTTCATCCCAGTCCAGAAGAATCCGTCCAAAATCGGCCGCCGTCTCATTTCCGATTTCCTCCGTAAAGCAAAGCAAAGCCTCATCCCGCTGATTTTGTCTGAGCAAGCGCAGAACCTTCGCAAATATTTTTGCGAGTGCCCCTCTTCTTCCCGAAAGCTCTTCGATCAGGCTGTCTACACTCTGATTTCTTCCGTTCCCAAGAATAATCGCGTTTCTTAAAAAAGCAACTGTTTCATATAATTCCGATTCGATCCTTGCCTGCCGAATTTTTCTCAGAAATGCTTTGACCTCGCTGGAGGGAAAATAGTCATTCGGAAACTTTTTTATGATCTGCATCCTCCATCTTTGCGTTCTTCGAAGAGCCCTCTCATAGCTTTCCCAGAAAAGAAAAAGGCCTCCTGCAAAACAGGTGATCAGAAATCCGAGATAAACAAGATATGTTACATTCATAAATGTCCCTTCTTTCAATAGTCGTATTTTTGTTTGACGATCAAGGTCAGAAAGCCCATATCCGCTGCAAAAAAGAAACTGATCAGCAGGAAAAACACAAGCCCCTCGCGAGTCTCAAATTGATTTTCCCAAAACCGTGCAAGAGGAAGTTCGAGATACCAGACCGCCATCACCGCCGTCGCAAGATAAAGGATGGGCACAAGCAGAGTCGTCATGCGAAGCGCCTCTCCATTTAAGCGCTTGCGCTCCTCAGCCGCGGCTCTTGCCTCTCGAAGCTGTATCTGCACATCTTCAAGTGCAAGGGAAACATTTGTACCTTTTGACGCCGCCTCGGAAATATTATGAGCAAGCATCCTCGCCCAGTTGGTGCCGAGTGCAAAGGCAAATTCTTCACAGGCCATTCTGATCTTCCCCGGATCTCCTGCAGCACGAAGCTTGATGAGCAAGGCAAACAGCAATTTCCGCGTAACTTTTAAATCTGTCTGCCCTCCTAATAGCATTTCGATCGCTTCAGCAATATTGAAATTTGATATCCGATATTGTCTGAGCAGTGTACTTACGAGGGCCTCTCCTTCATAACTTCCCTTTTGGCGGGCAGCCATCAGGCGGATCCAGATAAGGATGCAAGGAAGCGCTGCCGCTGAAAGAGCTACAAAGAGAGACATCAGCAAGTTAAAGTTTTTGATGCACAGTGAAAAAAAGAGTAAAAACAACGCACATGACCACCAGCAGCACAGACGATGGTTTCGGGTGCTTGC
>CAZKCB010000185.1:0-4625 GCA_964550965.1 uncultured Oscillospiraceae bacterium | reverse complement strand
GGGCTCAGACTTCACTATGATCTGGTATCTTTGGCAAATACAGGAGCGGTTTTGAAATAAACACCTCACGTGGCATAACATCAATGAACGATCAAAAGGGCATAGCTATCACGCTATGCCCTTTTTCCGAACATTATCCCGTCAAAATATAATCTTTGTTCTTTTTATATGGCGAACGAATAAAAAACACAGTCCCTATTTATATCTATTTCTCAACTTGTTTTCTTGAACTCAAGGTGTTTTCCTATATAATGAAATAAGGCTCGGATCACTACAATGAAAATCGGAGGAAAACATGGATAAACTCAAAGTCGGACTGATTATGGGCAGTGACAGTGATTACCCCGTCGTTAAGGGAGCAGAAAGTATTTTTGAATCGCTTGATATTCCTTACGAAATGAGGGTATTATCAGCGCATAGGACACCCGCACAGGTTACGGAGTTCTCGGAAAAAGCAAGAGCAAATGGCTTTGGGGTATTGATTGCAGCTGCGGGAAAAGCAGCGCATCTTGCGGGCGTAGTCGCCGCGCATACTACACTTCCGGTCATTGGCATCCCGATGAAATCCTCCACCTTTGACGGACTGGACGCGCTTCTTTCTACCGTGCAGATGCCCAAAGGCATTCCTGTCGCAACGGTAGCCGTTGACGGTGCTGAAAATGCCGCCCTATTGGCTGCGCAGATCCTTGCTGTCACCGACAAAACACTGGAAGAAAAGCTTTCCGCAATGCGGCTGAAAATGACTGCAGATGTTCTTGCAAAGGACGCAGAGATTTCAAGAATACGTTGATCAGAAAAAAACAATTTGAGCATACATTACCTAAAGGGGGAAATTAAAATGGAAAAATTAGAACAAATCTACGAAGGAAAAGCAAAGAAAGTATTTAAGACGGACGATCCGGAACTTTTTATCGTATCCTACAAAGATGATGCAACCGCATTCAATGGTCTTAAAAAAGGAACGATTGTCGGAAAAGGCGCAATCAATAACCAAGTTACAAATCACCTGATGAAGCTTCTGGAGAAAAACGGTATCCCAACTCATTTTGTCGAAGAAATCTCCGAAACAGAAACCGTTGTCAAGAAAGTCAAGATCGTTCCTCTTGAGGTTATTGTCAGAAACATTGCCGCCGGTTCTTTGGCAAAACGTCTGGGTCTTGAAGAAGGAACCAAAATGAAAAAGACGGTTCTCGAATATTCCTATAAGAACGATGAGCTCGGCGATCCGATGATCAACGAATATCATATCTTTGCAATGGAGTTTGCTACAAAAGAAGAGCTCGAGCTGATTGCCGGCTATTCCATGAAAATCAACAGCATTTTAACTGCTTACCTTGCGGATCTCGGCATTGAACTGATCGACTTCAAACTCGAATTCGGAAAGCTTTCCAATGGAACCATCGTTCTGGCTGATGAGATCTCACCTGATACCTGCCGTTTTTGGGACAGCAAGACACATGAAAAGCTTGACAAAGACCGTTTTCGCCGTGATCTCGGGAATGTCGAAGATGCTTATCATGAAATCATGCGCCGCTTAATGGGCAAATAATAACTGCAACTCAAATAAAACAATGTGCGATGCACAAGGACGATCAGGAGAGGAAATCAAAATGTATCAATTATCGGATAAGCTCCATGAAGAATGTGCCGTATTCGGTGTCAGAAGCACAGGAAACGTCGATGTTGTTTCTTGCACCTATTTGGGTCTTTATGCGCTGCAACACCGAGGCCAGGAAAGCTGCGGTATGGCCATCAACGATGATGGCATCATCACCGGCTATAAAGATCTCGGACTCGTCAGTGAGGTATTCACAAAAGAAGTCCTCGAAAAGCTGCCTTCAGGCAATATGGCTATCGGACACTGCCGCTACAGCACTGCCGGAACAAGTACTCCGATCAATGCGCAGCCGCTTGTGATAAGACACGTAAAAGGCAATATGGCATTGGCTCACAACGGGAATCTAACCAACGCAAACGAACTCAGGGAAGAGCTTGAACTTGGCGGAGGGATTTTTCACACAACAAGTGATACCGAAGTCATTGCTTATACCATAACAAAGGAACGCCTTTCTTCTTCTTCCATAGAAGAAGCGATCGGAAGAGCAATGGATAAGATTCAAGGAGCTTATTCTTTAGTTATCATGTCACCGAAAAAGCTGATCGGTGTCCGCGATCCTTTGGGGTTCCGTCCGCTTTGCATCGGTCAGATCGATGACAGCTATGTCATCGCTTCCGAAAGCTGTGCCCTCGATACAGTCGGCGCAAAATTTGTGCGCGATGTCAAACCCGGCGAAATCGTCATCATCGATGAAACAGGACTCCGCAGCAACGAGGATCATTGTTCAGACTGTAAAAAAGCTGCCTGTGTTTTTGAATTTATATACTTTGCACGCCCCGATTCGGTTATCGACGGCAGCTGCGTCCACACCGCAAGACAGCGGGCAGGTGCCTTCCTGTCTCTGGAGCATCCTGTTCAGGCTGATGTCGTTATCGGTGTACCGGATTCGGGTCTTGATGCAGCAGTTGGCTATTCCAAACAATCAGGTATCCCCTACGATGTCGGTTTTATCAAGAACAAATATATTGGAAGAACCTTTATTGCTCCCTATCAGGAAGACAGAGAAAGCGCGCTTCGAATCAAGCTCAATCCTATTTCGTCAACCGTCAGAGGAAAACGTGTTATTCTGATCGATGACTCGATCGTAAGAGGAACGACCAGCAAGCGCATCGTCAAGCTTCTTCGTGAAGCAGGCGCAACGGAAGTCCATATGCGCGTGTCCGCTCCTCCTTTCCTTCATGCCTGCTATTTTGGAACGGATATCAAATCAAGCGAACATTTGATTGCCGCCAACAATACCCTCGAAGAAATGGAAAAAATGCTTGATGTCGATTCTCTTGGTTTTCTCGGTATTGACAATGTGACCAAGCTTGCCGACAACGCCTCGTTCGGATTTTGCACCGCATGCTTTACCGGAGATTATCCGGTTCCCATCCCAGTCGATGCTCCTGATGCCAAGTTTGAAAGAAAGATCCAGGAAGCAAAGAAAGCAGAGGAAAAGAAATAATATGAAAAGCTTCAGCGAATTCTATAAAGAATCCGGTGTGGACATCACCGCCGGATATGAGGCCGTCTCCCTTATGAAGTCCCACATCCAACGCACCCTCACAAGCGGTGTTCTCGGCGGGATCGGCGGCTTCGGCGGAATGTTTGAGCTCGACCTGACAGGCATTCAAAAGCCGGTCCTGGTCTCCGGTACTGATGGCGTAGGGACCAAACTAAAGCTTGCTTTTTTAATGGACAAGCATGATACCATCGGAATCGATGCCGTGGCAATGTGTGTCAATGACATCATCTGCTGCGGTGCGAAACCGCTGATTTTTCTTGACTATATTGCAGTAGGTGTAAACCATCCGGAAAAAATAGCCTCTATCGTTTCCGGCGTCGCCGAAGGCTGCGTTCAGTCTGGCTGTGCTTTAGTCGGCGGAGAAACAGCAGAAATGCCTGGTTTTTATGGAGCGGAAGAATACGATATTGCCGGATTTTCAGTCGGCGTCGTTGACAAAGCTAAGATCCTTGATTCTTCACGGGTCAAAGCTGGTGATGTGATCATCGGGCTTGCTTCCTCCGGCGTCCATTCAAATGGTTTCTCCCTGGTCCGTAAGATCTTTGATGTTGAAAAGCGCGATCTTACGCAATACAATGAAGAGCTTTCGATGACAGTCGGAGAAGCCCTTCTGACACCTACAAAGATCTATGTCAAACCTATTTTGGCACTGCTCGATAAAATAGCGGTCAAAGGAATTTCCCATATTACCGGCGGCGGTTTTTATGAGAATATCCCGCGTGCGCTTCCAGAAGGCTTTACTGCTAAAATCGAACGGGCTTCCCTTTCGATCTCTCCCATTTTTTCTTTGATGCAAAAGCTGGGCAATGTTCCGGAGCGTGAAATGTTCAATGTATTCAACATGGGAACGGGCATGTGTTTGTTTGTTGACCCCGCTGATGCCGATCAGGCTCTGCGTATTCTTGCAGAAAACGGTCAGCAGGCTTCGATCATCGGAGAAGTTGCCCCCGGAGAAAAAGAGGTCATTATATGCTAAGGATCGCCGTTTTAGTTTCCGGCGGAGGTACAAATCTGCAAGCTTTGATCGATGCGGAAAAAGCGGGGAAAATCCCTTCCGGCCGCATTGTCCTTGTTGTATCAGACCGCCCAAACGCCCATGGTCTTGTTAGGGCCAGAGAGAACGGCATTGAAGCGTTACTTATCGACAAAAAATCATTTCCCGACAGTGCGAGTTTTCATGCGGAGCTCGTAAAAACACTAAAGGATCGAAAGATCGATCTTATAGTCCTGGCGGGTTTTTTATCTATACTTGAAGAAAGCTTTGTAAAGGAATATGATTATAAAATAATCAATATCCATCCCTCTCTGATTCCGTCTTTTTGCGGTGCCGGTTTTTACGGGCTTAAAGTCCATGAAGCTGCCCTAAAGCGCGGAGTTAAACTTACAGGTGCAACCGTTCATTATGTGAACAGTATTCCTGATGGCGGGGATATCATTCTTCAAAAAGCCGTGGAGGTCCGCGAAGGCGATACTCCAGAGCTGCTGCAGCGACGTGTCATG
>CAZKCB010000184.1:0-4628 GCA_964550965.1 uncultured Oscillospiraceae bacterium | reverse complement strand
CATAATAGTCCCTTTTATTATCTGCCATAGATAGTTTCCCCCGTACTCATGATATCTGCCGGAGTCTCAAGAGACCCCGGCAAATAATTATTGATTTACTTTGCAATTATTGTTTTTGTTTGTCTTCATCAACGACTTCGTAATCTGCATCAACGACATTATCGTCTGCTGCTGCCGATCCGGTCTGTTGGGTATCTCCACCCATGTTTCCTGCATCGAATCCTGCTCCGCCCATGTTCGGGTCAGCTCCGCCCTGTGCCTGCTGTGCTTTTTCATACATCTTTGCAGAAATTGTGTGGAACTTCTCAGTCAATACTTCAGTCTTTTCCTTGATCGTTTCGATCGTTCCGTTATCAAGAGCCTGATTGAGGTCATCCTTAGCCTCATTGATCTGAGTCTTTTCTTCCTCGCTGAGGTTTCCTTCTAGATCCTTGAGGGATTTCTCTGTCTCATAGACCAAAGTCTCCGCGCGATTTCTTACTTCAACTTCTTCTTTGTGTTTCTTATCTTCGTCAGCAAATTGCTCTGCTTCTTTTATCTTCTGCTTGATTTCGTCATCGGAGAGTTTAGTGGAGGAAGTGATCGTGATCCTCTGCTCTCTTCCGGTTCCGAGATCCTTTGCACTGACATTTACGATACCATTTGCGTCGATGTCGAAAGCAACTTCGATCTGCGGTACTCCACGCGGGGCTGGCGGGATTCCTGTAAGCTGGAATCTTCCAAGCGTGATATTTCCTGCAGCCATTTCTCTTTCACCCTGCATGACATGGATGTCGACTGCGCTCTGATTGTCAGCAGCGGTCGAGAATACCTGGCTCTTCTTTGTCGGGATCGTGGTGTTTCTCTCGATCAGTCTTGTTGCGACTCCGCCGAGTGTCTCGATCGAAAGAGACAGCGGTGTGACATCGAGAAGAAGCACGTCTTTGACCTCACCGGTCAGTACGCCGGCCTGGATCGATGCACCGATCGCAACACATTCATCAGGATTGATGCCCTTGAACGGGTCTTTGCCGGTGATTTTCTTTACTGCATCCTGCACTGCCGGGATTCTTGTAGAACCACCTACGAGGATGACTTTTTCAAGATCAGCAGTTGTGACATTTGCGTCAGACATCGCTTTTCTCATAGGATCGATCGTCTTTTCAACAAGTGACCCGGTCAGCTGGTCAAATTTTGCTCTGGTGATGTCCATGTTCAAATGGAGCGGTCCGTCTGCATTGACAGTAATGAACGGCAGGTTGATATTTGTGGTCTGCGAAGAGGAAAGTTCTTTCTTTGCCTTTTCCGCAGCTTCTTTGAGTCTTTGCAGTGCCATCTTGTCTTTTCTGAGGTCAACGCCGTTTTCCTTAGCAAAGCTGTCCGCAATGAAGTTCATAAGAATATCATCGAAATCATCTCCGCCGAGCTTATTGTTTCCGTTTGTAGCAAGTACTTCAAAGACTCCATCGCCGAGTTCGAGTACGGATACATCGAAGGTACCGCCGCCCAAGTCATACACGAGGATCTTGTGATGTGTTGCATCTTTGTCTAAGCCATATGCAAGAGCTGCAGCAGTCGGTTCATTGATGATTCTCTTGACATCGAGTCCCGCGATCTTTCCTGCATCCTTTGTTGCCTGCTTCTGGCTGTCTGTAAAGTAAGCCGGAACTGTGATGACCGCTTCGGTGATCTTTTCACCAAGATAAGCTTCTGCATCTGCCTTCAGCTTTGCAAGGATCATTGCGGAAATATCCTGGGGTGTGTATGTTTTTCCATCGATCTCCACCTTGTGGTCGGATCCCATATATCTCTTGATCGAAGAGATGGTTCTTTCGGGATTTGTGATCGCTTGACGTTTTGCCGTCTCTCCGACTAATCTTTCTCCGTTTTTAGCAAATGCAACGACAGACGGTGTGGTTCTGTTTCCTTCTGCGTTTGGAATAACGACGGGATCTCCGCCTTCCAACACTGCTACACATGAATTTGTTGTTCCTAAATCGATACCAATAACTTTACCCATTTTTTTACCTCCTATTGTTCGACTATTGTTTATTCGTTTTTTTCTTTTTTACTCGGCAACTTTTACCATTACCGGACGGATTACTTTTTTATTCAGCATATACCCCTTTTGCAGTACCGTTGTGATCTCTCCGCTTTCGCGGCCGTCCTCAGCCTCTACCATGACTGCATGATGGAAGTTGGGATCAAAGGCTTCCCCTTCCGCCTTGATTTCTTCTAAACCGTTTTTCTCCAATACCCCCTTCAGTTGCTTTTGAATCATATTGACTCCATCGGCAAGTGTGCTGTCGGACGACTCTGTTGCAAGCGCCCTCTCTAAACTGTCTATTACATCGAGGAGCTCGGTCAGGAGTTTCTCGTTGGCGTAAGCATAAATATCACCTTTTTCTTTTTCGGTGCGTCGTTTAAAGTTTTGGAAATCTGCAGCCAGCCTTAAATATTTGGTTTGCAGTTCTTCTTCCTGCCCGGTCGTTTCCGCTGCTTTCGCATCAGGAGTTTCGCCTTCTGCTGCGATCACTTCTTCACTTTCCGCTTTTCCTTTTTTATGTTCAGGCTTTGCTTTTAATTCATCCTCCGGATTCCCTTTGTGCCCCTTATTCATTCTCTTCCCCTCCCGTTAATTCGTATGCATTGCTTAAATTCTCTGTCATGTATTCAATCACAGAAGTGATCTCATCATATTTCATTCTGGTCGGTCCAATGACTCCAAGCTTTCCGACGAGCTTCCCATTGATTCGGTAAGTCGCTGTAATTAAGCTGCAGTCTTGCAAACCCTCTTCGGCGTTTTCGTCACCGATCGTTATGATCATCCCGCTGTCCCTGTTGATCAGTAAATCCGTAAAGGCCTGCTTCCGATTGAACATTTGAAGTATCAGTTTGGCTTTCTCGATGTCATTGTACTCCGGTATGGAAAAAATGTTTGTCAACCCATCCAGATAAAGCTCAACATCAAGCATTCCTTCAAGAGTATTCATGAATTTCGGCATAATGGATCCGGCAAGATTGCTCAATGCTTCAATGTCCGATTCAAAATCTTTGATGATATCCATGGTAAGGATATCCGAAATCGTCTTTCCTCTGTAATTATAGGTCATGACTTTCGCCAAAAAAGACAAGCGCTCCTCACTGTAAGGAACTTTTAGTTTTAAAGCGGTGTTGGAAACTTTTCCGCTTTCCGACACGATCATTAAGACAACTGTATTTTCATCGACAGGAACCAGATTGATGTACTTGATCTTATCTTCATCCTGTTTAGGAGTGATCGCGAAAGAAATCATATTGGTCATTTCAGAAAGAAGCTTTGCGGCATGCTCTATCGTGCGGTCAAACTCAGCAAGACCGTTAGTAAGCTTGTTTTCGATTGCCTTTTTTTCATCCTGGGAAAGTTCATATCTCTTCATCAGATCATTGACATAAAGCCGATACGCTTTTGAGGAAGGGACGCGCCCGGCCGAAGTGTACGGATGTGTCAAAAATCCCATCTCTTCAAGGTCAGACATCTCGTTCCGAATGGTCGCAGGGCTGATTCCCATGCTGTACTTTCGGGACAGTGTCCTAGATCCTATCGGTTCTGCCGAGTAGATGAAATCAGATACGATCGCATGCAGGATCTTTAATTTTCTCTCATTTAAGTCCATTATACTCTCTCCATTTGTTAGCACTCTATCAAGGTGAGTGCTAACTCTGGTTTTAATTTACCATTTTGGGTTAGGGTTGTCAACAGTTTTATAGAAATTTTTCTCTTGTTTCATACTCCGTAATATAGTCGATCAGATCCCTGTGAAACTTGCATTGAAAGCTGCATAGTTTTCCGGCCCGCATCGCACTGACTCTAAGAACACGCCCTGATTCTCCGAGATTGAGGTAAAGAAATCCATCAGCTTCCCAGAACTCTTTATTTTCAGGTTTGGCAACATTCTCCGCAGGAACAAGATCGCCATCGATGCAATTAAGCAGCCATCCCAGATCTTCATCATTTTTAATATATGCGAATGCAGGGCTTGCTTTGATCAGATCATAATATTTTTTATCAACTTTCAGCATAATACGTCCGCCCTTTCTTGGTTTTCGTTTTCAGCATAGTAAATTGCACAGCCAACAGCTCTCTTCCAACCCAAAAGAAGTTCTTTTCTCTTCACTTCATCTAATTCAGGTTGAAAGACATCCGCTGCTTCGGTATTGTTTTTGTTTTCGTCAAATTCCTTCCAGAACCCCTTTGCCAGGCCGGCAAGCCTTGCCGCTCCAAACGCTGTGATTTCTGTATTCTTGGGATGTTCTACGGGAACTCCCGCAATATCTGCCTGAAATTGCAGCAAGAAACGGTTTCCTGCAGCCCCGCCGTCGGTTTTTAACATTTTTAAAGAGATCTCCGCATCCTCCTCCATTGCACGAAGCACGTCATAGGTCTGGTAAGCGAGTGATTCCAATGTTGCACGGACGATATGGTTTCGGTTTGCGCCACGGGTAAGTCCTACGATCATTCCTCTTGCTTCCGGCTCCCAATAAGGAGCGCCGAGCCCCACGAATGCAGGTATAAAGTAGACGCCATTTGTGTCTTTTACCTTTCCGGCCAGTTCTTCCGACTGCGGCGCAGAATCTATGATCCTAAGTTCATCCCGCAGCCACTGTAC
>CAZKCB010000183.1:0-4629 GCA_964550965.1 uncultured Oscillospiraceae bacterium | reverse complement strand
GTTTCTGTTGCACTTTCCCTAAAGTCACCTTCGCCAGACGTTATCTGGCACCCTTGCCCTACGAAGCCCGGACTTTCCTCAAACATCGGATTCCTCCGATGCCTGCGACTGTCTGGCTTACTCACCAAATCAGTATAACATAGAATCAAAGGGGTTCACAACAATATTTGACTCAATGATCTCTACGTTTCCTTCGGTTGCTTTTCTTAATTTGTTGGCGAAATTTTCTGCAAAGATGCTTTCCGTTCCGTAGTGGCCCGCATCGATCAGGCAGAGTCCCATTTCCTTTGCCATCTGTGCTTCATGGTGTCTGACATCCCCTGTAATAAAGAGATCGCAGCCGTTTCGGATCGCAGCTTCGATCGAATCTCCGCCCGCTCCGGTACAAAGGCCTACGGTTTTGATGACCCGGTTGGGATCGCCCACCATTTTTACTTTAAGTTTAAGCTTCAAGATATCTTCCAGTTTCTCTCCGACTTCTTTCAACGTGATCGGATTAAGAAGTGTGCCGACTCTTCCGGCAAGTTCCTTGTCGCCAAAAGGCGTCCATATCTTAAGTTTTCGTACTTTCTGCAGATCCATCATATCGGCAAGATAATCGTTGTTTCCACCGAATACATAGTCAAAGCTGGTGTGAGCTGAATAGACCGTAATGCCATGCCTGATCAGTTTGACCACGTAATTTCCTGTCACGGTGCTGGCATCGACAACATCAAGCTTATGGAACAAAAGAGGATGATGCGTTACGATATAATCAACGCCGAGCTTCACGGCTTCGTCTATGACGTCACCTGTGATTTCAAGACAAACGAGTATCTTATTTACAGAATCATTTCCCATATTGATCTGTAATCCACCGTTATCCCACTCTTCTTCTAATTCCCGCGGTGCAATCGTACGAAGCTCCGCTAATAGGTCTGTAAAACTGATTGCCATTTCTTCTGCCTAATCCTTTCTGCTGTTTCTCTTTACCTTGTGCAATAATGATTTCAACATTTCCACGCGTTTTTTTGTTCTTTCCGCTTTCAGATACCCTATATTTCTTCCATTTTCTTCAATGTGGCGAATGATTGCCAGTTCTTTTTCAATTTTTTTGGTAATGAATTGTTCCAAATAAGAATCTTTTTTCTGAACCAGCAGCGGGCTGATTTCAAATCCAAGCTCCTTTTCCCGGAAAGCTATGATCGCTTCTTTTTCTTTTCGGGAATATTGGATTTTTTCGGCTGTGGTTGCGACAAAAATTTCACAAATTCGCCCTCGTTCCATGGCCAGTCTTTCATCAACGATCGTCAGATCATGTAAAAGTAAAAACTTTCTAAGCTTTTCAGGAGCCGTCCGTGGCTGAAGCACCAGTTTTGAGAAGCTCTTTGTCTTCTCAATATCCGCTGCGAGAATGTCAGCAATCAATTCACCGCCCATTCCTGCGATCACGACGGTATCTACCTCACCTGATGCAAGAGGCAACAGTCCGTCTCCCTGTCTGATGTCCGGCGAAAAAGAAGGTGCATAGTTTGCAATATTTTTTTTTGCTTTCTCAAGCGGCCCAGCGGCAATATCACAAAGCACGACCTTTGGACTTATTTTTTGCTCGTACAGAAAAATAGGCAACAGACCATGGTCCGTGCCTATATCTGCTACCGTCTCTCCGGGATCAACACAAGCAGCCATTGTAAGTAATCGTTCAGATAGTTTTATCATCGCAGATCCTTATTCTAAATAATCCTTTAACTTTTTGCTCCTGCTCGGATGACGCAGTTTTCGAAGCGCCTTTGCTTCGATCTGGCGGATCCGTTCTCTGGTTACATCAAAGCGTTTTCCTACTTCTTCGAGAGTTCTTGCTCGTCCGTCATCAAGGCCGAAGCGGAGGCGCAGAACTTTCTGCTCTCTTTCGGTCAAAGTATCGAGGACTTCGACAAGCTGCTCTTTGAGCATCGAAAAAGCTGCCGCTTCCGAGGGAGCGGGTACATCGTCATCCGGTATAAAGTCGCCAAGATGGCTGTCTTCTTCTTCACCGATCGGAGTTTCAAGGGAGACTGGTTCCTGTGCGATCTTTAAAATCTCAAGAACCTTTTCTTCGGTGATATCCATCTCCTGTGCAATCTCTTCGGGGGTCGGTTCGCGGCCTTTTTCCTGCAGCAACTGACGTGAAATACGAATCAGCTTGTTTATGGTCTCGACCATATGCACCGGTATTCTGATCGTTCTTGCCTGATCGGCGATCGACCTTGTGATCGCCTGTCTGATCCACCAGGTTGCATAGGTACTGAATTTGTAACCTTTGCGCCAATCAAATTTATCAACAGCCTTGATCAATCCGAGATTTCCCTCCTGGATCAGGTCAAGGAACTGCATGCCTCTTCCGACATAACGTTTTGCTATACTGACAACAAGTCTCAGATTTGCTTCGCAGAGAGCGCTTTTTGCTTCATTATCGCCCTGCTCCATACGTTTTGCAAGTTCGATCTCTTCATCTGCGCTTAAAAGCGGAACTTTTCCGATCTCTTTTAAATACATTCTGACAGGATCATCAACGGCTATTCCTTTCGGAAGCGCCGCTTCGATATCAATTTCTGCTTCTTCGATCGGAATTTCGATTTCCGGATCATCTTCCTGTTCGAGTGCGATGATTTCAAAATCATCCGGGTCAGCGTCCGAAACGATCTCAACACCCATCGAAACAAGTGTATCATATAGATCATCCATCTGGTTTTTGTCCATATCGACACTTTCCAGCTGATCCGAGATTTCCTGATAGGAAATGGAACCCTTTCGCTTCGCTTTTTCTATGAGTTCAGCTACGTCGTCAAGTTTCTTTTCGTCGTTTTGTTCAATATCGAAGCTCATTTTATTTCTCCCCTGTTTTTTCTCGCTGCAGCTCTTGCAATTCTTTTGTCAAGGCAACAACGGCGGTTCCGTCTTTTTCTTCGTCCAATACGGAAAGCATCTCTATGATTTCATTCATTCTTCTGTTTCTTGCAGTACTCTTGATCCGACTGATACAATCTTCGAATACATAACTGTCTTTGTCGGCAAGCTGCACATTTTCCATGATATCTTTTAGGGTTATGATCTCAGCTTCCTGCAGGCTGTCAAAAATCCTACGTGCATCTATTTCTTCATCCTCGCGGTATAAGTTCCGTATGATCTCATAAATATGGAAGCAGGCCGGATTCTTAAATGCATCCGCATAAGGCTGAAGCTTTGGCACATAGTCGCTCTTTACAAGCATCAGTTTGATCAGGTTTCGCTCAATTGGATTGCCGAGCCCCTTTTCCTCAATATGTTGTTTTTTTTCTGTAAAGCTTTTCTGCTGTTGTTCTCTTTCGAGTTGATCGGCATTTTGCCTCCCGAAAATTTCCTGACGGATCGCACCCTCGGAAATTCTTGTCTCCGCTGCAATCTTGCGCACATACGCGTCTGCTTCGATCGGTCCAAGAGCCTTCAGAACCTTTGCTGCCGCTTTGAGATAGCTCACACGGCCCTCAGTGGTAGTTATGTCGGAGTTTTCACGAAGCAGGTCAAGCTTGTATTCTGCAAAAGGTTTCGCCGCCTTGACAAGCTCAAGGAAGCCTTCTTTCCCGTTCTTTTTGACAAATTCATCGGGATCCTTGCATTCATTTTGGTGAAGGACTCTGACTTTGCAGCCGGCATTATAAAGGATATCCATACCCCGTAGGGTCGCTGCCTGTCCAGCCGAGTCAGCATCATAGGCCAGCACGATATTGTTTGTGTAACGTTTGAGCATTGCTGCCTGATTCTCGGTCAGCGCGGTGCCAAGTGATGCCGCTACATTTCGGACTCCATGGTGGTAAAGCGACATGACGTCGACATAACCTTCAACCAGGATCGCGCAGTCTGCTTTATTTATTTCCTGTCTCGTCAGGTTTAATCCATAAAGGTTGTTTTTTTTCAGAAATACCGATGATTCTTGAGAATTCAAGTATTTCGGAGTGTCGTCTCCGAGGGCTCTTCCACCAAAGCCTATCACTTTCCCTCTGGTGTTGATGATCGGAAACATAACACGGTTCCTATATTTGTCATAGAGTTTCCCCTTCGACTCGGAAATCAATCCAAGTGAAAGCAAAAGTTCTTTATCTACGCCTGCCGCAGTCAGATGGTCATACAGACTCTGCCATTCGGCATCCGCGTAACCGACTCCGAATTTACGGAGAGTCGAGACCGAGAAACCTCGTTTTTCCATATATTCACGGCCCGGGTTTTTCTCTTCTGTAAATGCCTTGTAAAAATAGGCCGCCGCTTCGCGGTTGATTTCGTAAAGTCTTTCTTTTTTTCCTTCGCCGGCATAACCGCTTTTTTCTAAATCGATACCATATTCTCCGGCCAATTTTTCAACCGCCCCGAAAAAATCGAGGTTGTTGTAACGTTGGACAAATTCAATGACATCTCCCGTGGCTCCGCAGCCGTAACACGTAAAATGCTGCTTTTCTTCGGAAACAATAAAAGAAGGTGTTTTCTCATTGTGAAACGGACAAAGTCCCTTGTGATTGAGGCCCATTTTTTTTAGTGTCACCACCCGGCCGATCACATCACCACTGTTGCACCTGCTTTTGATTTCTTCGACGATATTGCCACTGTATCCCATACCTCTGCCTTCCCGGAAATTTAATT
>CAZKCB010000182.1:0-4639 GCA_964550965.1 uncultured Oscillospiraceae bacterium | reverse complement strand
AACCTTGTTGTATAGGGCAGTCGATTTCTTTAACATCAAAGCTCTCTAAAGGCAAAAGATCCTGCAAATCCTTTACGTCAGCAGAAAGGATGCCGATGCGCTCAGAAAGTCCATTCATTTTGACTGAGCGAAGGGCCCTCTCAAAAGATTCCGTTTGGATCTCAACTCCGATTATTTTAGCAGCTTCGCTCTTTCGACAAAGAATCAATGGGATTATCGCAGTCCCCGTTCCAAGATCGACCGCGCTCCCACCTTTTTTTATCTTTGCAAAATCAGCCAGAAGCACCGCATCGATTCCATAGCAAAATTCATCTGGCTTCTGGATCAAGCTCAACCCGTCAAAACCGATCTCATCGATCCGTTCACCCGGAAAAAGTTCTATTTCCATACTTTGATCTATTCCTTCATCAAGTCTTTAAATTCTGCAAGAAGTTTCGGATCCAAGTCTTCGAGAGAAGCGTCATCCTTCTTTTTCCCTCCGAGACGTTTGATCTGCTGTTTTGTGTAGAATGTGCAGTCCGAGGAGAGCTTTTCCTGCTTTTCTGCAGTTTTTTCTTCAATGACGAGTCGAGCCTTGATCTTGCTTTCCAAAATGTTGCTTTCCATGACAACACCCATTCCATCGATCGTCATGACGTGCTCACCTACGTCAGGCATATCCTTTCGAAGTTCTGCATATACATCATTTTCGAACTTCAGGCAGCACATAAGCCTTCCACAGATTCCTGAAATTTTGGTCGGATTCAAAGATAAGTTCTGGATCTTTGCCATTTTGATCGAAACCGGCTCAAACTCAGGGAGCCACGCGTGACAGCATAAGGCCTTTCCACAGGTTCCGATCCCTCCCACAAGCTTTGCCTCATCGCGAACACCGATTTGGCGTAACTCTATCCTCATTTTGAAGACCCCCGCAAGATCCTTCACAAGTTCACGGAAATCCACTCGACCATCTGCGGTGAAATAGAAAATGATTTTGCTATTATCAAAAGTGTGCTCAACATCAATGAGTTTCATATCCAGATGGTGTTTATCTATTTTCTCTTGGCACTGTGCCAGGGATCTTTCTTTTTTCTTTAGGTTCTCTGCATGCTGCTTGCAGTCTTTTTCATCGGCTACCCGTAAAATTTTCTTGAGCGGTGCAACGATATCTTTTTCCGCAACTTCCTTGATATCATCGGTCAATATTCCGAACTCAAGGCCTCTGGCGGTTTCCACGATGACACTTTCCCCTTTGCCGACCACAATATCATCGGGATCAAAGTAATAGACTTTCCCCGCTTTTTTGAACCTCACTCCTGCCACTTTTACCATATGTTTTCTCATCGCGGGATCCCGCGATGAACTCCTTTCTATATTTTTAAAATCAGATTTTTGATTGTATATCCTGCGTTTACATTCCTAAGAATGTCATTCTTTGATTCTTCTATGAGTTTGACTGCCGCATAAGCTTTTTGTGGCTCGATCAGAGATGCCCATCGCGTCATGCGTTCGTCTTTGCTCCATTTTCCTTTTGCCTGATCAGAAACCTCTGCCAGCAGCACATCTCTGTACCAGCTCTCAAGAGATTCCAAAAAAGACAGTGCTGTGTCTCTGTCCTTTGTGACGGAATCCAAAATCTTTGAAAAAGCATAAAAGCTATTGTTTTCAAGAAGCATCTCCCCGATTCTTGCCGCCTGTTCGTCTGCTTCGCCTTCCTGCAAACCTTGTTCTTCTATCTCCTCATCATCCACACGCCGAACGACACAGCGAGAGAGGATCGTAGGCAGAAGATTAGAGCGATTTTCCGAAAGCAACAGGATGACTGCACCCCCACGGGGTTCTTCCAGAGTCTTTAAAAGACGATTCTGCGCGCGCAAGGTCATCGTATCAGCATCTTCAATGATTCCGATATTCAGCTCCCCTGCCATCGGTTTTAAAGACAATCGTTCCTGCAGGCTCAAAACAGCTTCATCCTTGACTGTTTTTCCATCGCTCTTTATCGTTGTAATATCCTCGTGATAAGGAGTCAGCTTTTGGGCAAAAGAATATGCTAATTCTTCTTTTCCTGCGTTTTTTTCGCCTTCCAAAATATAAGCGTGTGAAAGAGTTCCATTTTCCGCTGCATCCGCAAACATTTTCAGCAGCTTATTTTTTTCCATCCGGTTTACCTCATGACCTCAATATGCTGATGAATTCTTTCACTGATTTTTTCAATAATATCTGATTCGATCGCATCCATTTCACGATTTGCGTCTATGACCATGATCCTTTCGGGATTCTGCTCTGCAAGCTTCAAGTAGCCATCGTAAACATCTTTCAGGAACGCACTTTTCTCAAGTTCCAGGCGATCCAATTCCCCGCAAATACGACGCCTGCCTATTTCGGGATCCAGCATAAGCAGAAACGTCAAATCAGGAATTAAACCCATAACAGCAATTTCATTGATGATTCGGACCGAATCTCCAAGTTTTCTGCCATAGCCCTGATATGCAATAGAAGAATCCATGTAGCGATCACAGATCACCGCATATCCCGCAGCAATCGCCGGCAGGATAACTTGGGCCGTATGTTGTGCGCGGGATGCTGCATAAAGCATTGCTTCCGCAATCGGATCCATTTCAGAATGCAATGGGTCTAATATGATGGTTCTGATTTTTTCACCGATCACGGTGCCGCCGGGTTCTCTTGTAACTAAAGTTTTCAAACCTTTTTCATCCAGAAATTGCCGAACTCGCTTGATCTGTGTTGTCTTTCCGGAACCATCCGGACCTTCAAAGGTAATAAACAAGCCCTGATTCATCTTTGCCTCCTTGTCTTTTTAAAGCCCTCGTCCATGAGTTTTCCAATCAGGAAGATCGAAAAACCCAAAACCGGCACACAAAGAAGCGCCGTAAATAGTATCCTTAATACGGTCATTGTTTCCATTTTACCATTCTCCGCTATTTGATAGCAGTTTCCCAGTCTTTCTTGAATCTTAAAATCCCAGCTTCTGTGAGCGGATGCTCAAACATTTTCAGAAGGATGTTGTAGGGGATCGTCGCAATATCACAGCCTGCCTTTGCACAGCTGATCACATCCATCGGTGTACGAATGCTGGCAGCGATGATTTCAGTATGCATACCATGCAGCTTATATATTTCCGCGATTTCACCCACCAGTGTTGCTCCGCTGTTTCCGATATCATCCATTCTACCTATAAACGGGCTTACAAAGCTTGCTCCTGCGCTGGCTGCGAGCAATGCCTGATTCGCCGAGAAAATAAGCGTAACATTTGTTTTGATGCGCTTTTCCGATAATACACGAACCGCTTTGAGCCCTTCTTTTGTCATTGGGACTTTTATCGTTATGTTTCTATGTATCTTACTAAGTATTTCCGCCTCAGCAATCATTCCTTCCGCATCGTCCGCAAGGACCTCAGCGCTGATCGGGCCGTCTACAATATCTGCGATTTCAGTTACAACACTTACAAAATCGCGCCGTTCTTTTGCTATAAGACTGGGGTTCGTAGTTACTCCGGATAAAACACCCCATGATGCCGCTTCTCTGATTTCATCAACATTTGCTGTATCAATATAAATTTTCATTTTGTTTTCCTCCTACATCAAACTACTCTAGCTTTAAGAATAACCTGTAAAGCCCAAAAAGTCCAGCAGAACCCGTTGTATCGCATGGAAGAGCAAGAAAACAAAGCTGTTTTAGAAAAGAAAAACACACGCTCGAAAGCGTGTGTTTTTTCTAACCGGCAAGGACCTAATCTCCCAGGCAGCTGCCCGCCAAGTACCATCGGCGCGGAGGAGCTTAACTTCTGTGTTCGAGATGGGAACAGGTGTAACATCCTCGCTATACTCACCGGATTGAACTCCTAACCCAATTTGTGAAACAAATTGCGGTAGGTGTCATACGAGAATTCCACGGCTTTAGCCGTAACGGAATTCACCGTTCGCTTATCCCTTTTCAGAGACTCGCGTCTTTGCAATCTCTTGCAGTTGAGAGCGTACCCTCAAAACCGAACAATGTAAAAACGTCCATAGAAACCATTGGTCAAGCGTTCGACCTATTAGTATCGGTCAGCTACGTACATTACTGCACTTCCACCTCCGACCTATCAACGTGGTAGTCTCCCACGGGTCTTACCAGTAAACTGGAGGAAATCTATTCTTGTGGGGGGCTTCGCACTTAGATGCTTTCAGCGCTTATCCCGTCCATACTTAGCTACCCAGCGATGCTCTTGGCAGAACAACTGGTGCACCAGAGGTATGTCCATCCCGGTCCTCTCGTACTAAGGACAGCTCCACTCAAATTTCCAACGCCCACAGCGGATAGGGACCGAACTGTCTCACGACGTTCTGAACCCAGCTCGCGTGCCTCTTTAATGGGCGAACAGCCCAACCCTTGGGACCTACTTCAGCCCCAGGATGAGACGAGCCGACATCGAGGTGCCAAACCTCCCCGTCGATGTGGACTCTTGGGGGAGATAAGCCTGTTATCCCCGGGGTAGCTTTTATCCGTTGAGCGATGGCCCTTCCACTCGGAACCACCGGATCACTAAGCCCGACTTTCGTCCCTGCTCGACTTGTATGTCTCGCAGTCAAGCTCCCTTGTGCCTTTACACTCTACGCGCGATTTCCGTCCGCGCTGAGGGAACCTTTGGGCGCCTCCG
>CAZKCB010000181.1:0-4653 GCA_964550965.1 uncultured Oscillospiraceae bacterium | reverse complement strand
AAGTGGAGACACCGGGCATTGGCACAAAGACGACCGATGTAAGCGCAATTCCAAGGTCTGATGCAGTTCAGGTAACTATTTCGACCGGAACTGCAGGAGCCTCCATTTATTACACAACTGATGGATCGACGCCGACCGCTGCCTCCACATTATATGCGGGTGGATTCTCTGTGGGGACCTCAAATATTAATGGCGAAACCATTGTTGTAAAAGCAATTGCCATCAAACTCGGGATGGGGGACTCTTCTGTTTCCTCAAAAAGCATCGTCTTCATTTCAAACCAGGTACAGCCGCCAACGTTTATAACGAACCCTGCAAGCACCAGTGCATTGCCAAATAATACATCAGTCCAGATAGCAATACACTCAGACACAAACGGCGCCACTATTTATTTTACAGTCAATGGCGATACACCCAGCCGAACTTCGATACTATACACAGGCGCATTCAATTTAACGACGAGCAATACCTTAGGTGAGACTCGCTTGATAAAAGCGATTGCAATCAAATCAGGCATGTCAGATTCCTCAGTTACATCGATTCCTCTGGTATTTCTGGCACAGTAAAAGGGGGAAACCTCCGCCTTTCGATGAAAGGAAATGCTGAAGTTCTTACAGGATCTCTTGGATGCCATACCAAGCCAGATTTTTTATAAGGACATCGATGGCGTCTACCAGCTTTGTAATGATGCCTTTGCTTCATTTGTCGATCTCAAAAAAAGCGATATCATCGGGAAAACGGTCTTTCAGCTTTGGCCAGCCGAATTGACGAATACATACCATAAGCGGGGCTTGTCGGCATAATCACAGATATATCCGAACAAAAACGTTTGGAACGGGCGTTGATGGACTGCAAGCAAAAATACCAAACCCTTTTTGAACACCTTACCAGTGCCTTTTCGTACCTTGAAACGGTCAAAGATGATTCAGGAACTATTGTCGATTTCCGTTTCATAGAAATAAATGAAGCATTTGAAAGCATCACCGGAATATCAAAAAAAGAATTGATCGGAGTATCCTTGAGTGAATCTGCCTTCCGCCCTGAGATAACAAAAATCAACTGGATCACTCTTTTGAAAAAGGTACGAAAAGTTTTTTTGCTTTGCCAGGATTTGTTCAATGCTTAAAGAACCGGATCGATCTTCCAGATACGCCTCCGATGTAGAAATGGCATTATTGCTTCTATCCAGATTTTGAGCATGATTTTTCATATGCTCCGCGCCCGATAAAATTTGGCATAAATTCGATATTTTTAAATACTATCCCTCATTCTTAATTCCGTCAATTCATTTACCATCAATGGCATGCGCTCTGCACGCCTTTCTTTGCTCACTCTAACACAACCTTATTCCGCCCTGCATTTTTGGCCAGATAAAGATTCTGATCGGCCAGTTGTATTAAATCCTTTTTTTTGAAACATGGCGGTATGTAGTAAGCGGCTCCGACACTGACCGTCAAATTGCCGCCCGGCTGAGTCTCCTGATGCTTGAATTCATAATCTTCCACTGTTTTCCTGATTTTTTCCGCTACAATCCTCATCCCTTTAGCAGGGGTATTGCAGCAAATCACCGCAAACTCTTCCCCGCCGTAACGGCAGAGGATGTCATTAGGAAAAAGGACTTCTTTCACAATTTTTACTATTATTTGCAGTAGTTCGTCCCCGGCCTGATGTCCGTTCAAATCGTTGTATATCTTGAAATAATCAATATCAAACATGATCAGCCCGAAATGATATTCCAAATTTTCGTTTTCCTCGCCACAGGATTCCAATTTGACGATCCGCTCGATTTCCTGCTGCACCCGTTCATCAAAAAAATAGCGGTTGTAGACCTGAGTAAGCCAGTCTTTCGTCGCCAGGCTCTTTAATTCTTCATTCAGCCGGATCACTTCTTCCAGGTTTCTTTTTTGTTCCGTAATATCCTTGATCAGTATGATGGTCCCGACGTGACTGCCTTTGACAATGACCGGAGTAATTTCTCCAAGATAATATTTCATACCGTCAGCTGACGGGCGCTGTATTTCCAAGCTTACTTTTGTCTTCTCCCAAACCGCCAGCCTTACCAAACAGGCAAACTGCTCCTCATCAAAGTCAGGGCAGTTTTGTTTTATGATTTCGCTGATCCCGCTTTTTCTGGAAACTCCGGACCAATTCATTTCAAAGGCGTTATTGAAATCGATGATTTCATATTCTTCACTAAAAACGACATAGACGTCAGAAATGATATCAACGACCTTTTGCAAGGCAATCGGAACGACCCTTAAAAAATTATATTTCACGATAGCTAAAATAAAAAGAATGACACTAGCAGAAAAAACTATGTTTTCTACAGCCGCAGACCAGCCAAAGATATGGAACGTGCTGAATGAATCAGCAATCAATGCGATCAAAAGACCGGAAAAAATAAGCATTGCCTGTCTGGAAAAAAAACCATAATTTTTGACAGCAAAATGTAAAAAACAAAAAAGCCCGATTCCGATGCATAAATAGGAATATACCGTATGGATAATATAAAAAAAGCCAAAGTGCTGTTCTGACGGGATCAGGCTGAAAGTTGTGTAAAAAAAGTGGTGGTAGGAGTTAGTAAATAAGACTGCCAGGGAAATAGTCGGCACCACCAATAGCAACGCATATTTCCAGGAAAAGCTTATTCTGATCCGTGAAAAAATCAAGCCGGTGAATAAGACTGCCGACGAGACAAAAATAATACCGGCAAAATACATTTTTTCGCTGACAGCCAGTATCCACGGTATTCCCGGAAAGGAAATTTGGCAGAAGGCGGAAATGTTCCAGATCAACAGGCTGATCGCTAGAGCCATCATGGCATAGTGAATCTGTTTTTTCTTATTTCTCAAGGTAATCAATAGCATTAAAACCAGCATCAACAGGATGGAACCCACTAACAGAAACTGATATATAAACATTCTAATGCCTCTCTTATATAGTTGTTAGACCGGAAATCGCTTCGACTATGCATTCCCATGTCCCACAAGGCATATCATGCCCCATTCCTTCAATCAAAACTAATTTAGCATCAGGTATTGTGCGCGCTGTATCTTTCCCTGCTTCAACATGAAACAACGGATCTGCCGTTCCATGGATCACCAGCGTCGGGATTTTTAATGATGAAAGGTATTGTCTCCTGTCTCCATTAGCGACCAAAGCCGCGTTTTGGCGTACGGCTCCCTGCGGATAATAGGAACGATCATAGCTTTCTTCCGAGTAGCGCCTTGCGCGTTCTTCTTCAAAAGGAAAGCCTTTGCTCCAGAGATTTTTCCACATACACAAAGTATAGTCGATATAGGCATCCCGCCCAGCCGGAGGTGCTGCTGTAACAATTGCCAGTGTTTCCGGTGAGATTTGCGGATTATCCGGATTCCCTGTGGATGACATAATAGAAATCAAACTACATATGCGTGAAGGATGCTTGCAGGCAAAAACCTGTGCGATCGCGCCTCCCATAGAAGCACCGCAAATGTGAGCTTTCTTTATTTCGAGGGCATCGAGCAAGCCAGCGACATCACCAGCCATATCTTCCAATGTGTAGGCCGTCGTAATTGGTTTTCCTTCTTGTGCTTCCCTGTATATTCTGTTCATGTCAGGAATGCCAGCAGACTCGAATTTTGTTGACAATCCTGCATCGCGATTGTCAAAGCGTATAACCTGCAAATTATTCTGTGCAAGCATTTCACAAAAATCCGGTTCCCAAAAATTCAACTGGGCACCATTTCCTGCAATAAGAACGATCGCAGGATCTGCCTTCTTTCCAAATATTTCATATTCAATTTGTATGCCATTTGCCTTTGCCTGTCCCATAACGTATCCCCCATTTATTATTTTTGGTTCCCTTTGCTTCTCGGTCGATTTGATCCATCGAGACAACATATTTCGGTTATGTAAGCTTATATATTATATCATCAGGATGCTGCCGTTTATACCGAAAGCGCAACTTAATTTTATAAAAGAAATACATAGCTTTATGCCGATTCTATTAAACATATATTCTGGTTGGAAGTTGACGTGACATCCAGTTTTGCTGCAAAATTCATTTTTCTTTATTATACGTGTTTCATCAAAATATTTCCATTATTAAAAAAGCCATAAAACGGACCTATAGGACATAGATACTTGCAAAATGAGCGGTCAAATTTGAGTTGTTATGGTATGATTAGATGATTAGAGCAAAACGATATAAAATGAGCTGGAGGATGCAATGGATAATCAGGAAGAAAAACATCAGCGCCGAATTCGATATAAGGGCACTCACCCCAAAAATTATCAGGATAAGTATAAAGAACTTCAACCCCAAAAATACGTCGATATAGTAGAAAAGGTCATGCAAAAAGGCAGCACCCCAGCCGGTATGCATCGCTCTATTTGTGTTGATGAAATATTAGAATTCCTGCAAATCGCTCCTGGGCAAATCGGACTGGATGCAACCCTGGGGTACGGTGGCCATACGCTGGAAATGCTCAAGTGTTTGGACTCTAAAGGGCATTTGTATGCAATCGATGTGGATCCTATTGAATTGCCACGCACACAGTCCCGTTTAGAAAGTTTAGGGTATGGCCCGGAAATTTTGACCATCCGGCAAATGAACTTCCCCAGTACCGATCAAATAGTTGCTGACTCAGGCCCATTTAATTTCATTCTGGC
>CAZKCB010000180.1:0-4698 GCA_964550965.1 uncultured Oscillospiraceae bacterium | reverse complement strand
TTTGGGATTCCGTGACCAGGGCAGCAGAATTGCCATCGATGCGGAAGATGTTCCCGGTGCGATTGCAAATATCGGCGAAATTTTCAAATCCAATAACGCAAATATAACCCATATCGTTGCTTACCGCGGAAGCGGAGGCCGGAGCGATGTCGTCATAAGGACAAATGCTGTCAATACCGAAAAAATCGAGTCCTTGCTTGCGGAACACAAATACCGTGTGACCAATGTGAGCCACAGCGTTGAATAGCAAACCAGAATAACGTATACGAGCCGGCAAGGGAATATGTCCCTTGCCCGTTCTTTTTATAGATTTCTAAGGTTTCTATAGATATTGGAAAAGAAACCGGAAAGAAGGAAAGCAAATTGAAGAAAAAGCATCCGATTTATATAACAGGAGTTCTTTCCAAGCATAAAAGAGGCTTTGGTTTTGTTCGCCCTGAGAATAGCCAGATCACCGATGGAAAAGATATTTTTATTCCCCCAAACGGCCTTCGGGATGCGATGAACGGAGACCTGGTTTCTGTCGCGATCAATACCGCTGTTCGGGGCGGAGAGAATTTCGAAGGACGTATTTCAAAGATCCTTGAGCGAGGAACCAATGAGTTTGTCGGAACCTTCCACAAAATGGGAAACTGGGGATACGTGAGTCCTGAGAACCGAAAAGAAGGCGAAGACGCTCATATCGGAAAGAAGGATCTCAATGGAGCGGAAGATGGCGATAAAGTCATTGTAAAAATCACCAAATACCCAAATGAAAAACAGGGTGCCCAGGGCCGGATCAAAGAGATCCTGAGCCTGCGCGGAGAAATCGGCGGTGATGTCAGGGCTCTGATTCGCGCCTATCAAATAGAAGAAGAATTCCCGCTCAAGGTAGCGGAAGAAGCAGAAAGCGTACCTCAAACGGTCTCGGAAGAAGACATCAAAGGCCGTAAGGATCTTCGAAACCTCACGACGTTTACGATCGACGGAGCAGATGCCAAAGATTTTGATGATGCGGTATCGATCGAAAGGCAGGCAGATGGGATTTTCAGGCTCGGTGTTCATATTGCTGATGTCTGCCACTATGTCCGAGAGGGAAAAGCAGTTGACAAAGAAGCTCTTCGGCGAGGTACCAGTGTTTATCTTGCAGATCGTGTCATTCCCATGCTGCCCTTTGCCCTTTCGGATGGGATCTGCAGCCTTAGACCAAATGAAGATAGGATGACCCTTTCTGTATTTATGGATATCGATCATAAGGGAACGGTCATTTCGCATGAAATCATGGAAAGTGTCATTCGCTCAAAAGAGCGACTTGTTTACACAGATATATCGGATCTCCTTGAGCATGAGGATCCCGAACAAAAAATAAGATATAAGACCATTCTTTCAGAAATCCTGATGATGAATGAACTCGCACAGATCCTCCAAAAAAAGAGAAAGGCAAGAGGCAGTCTTGATTTTGATTTTGACGAAGCTCACTTGACCCTCAATGCAGAGGGTATTCCGATCGCTGTTGAAATTGCGGAACGAAGAACTGCAAATAAGATCATTGAAGAATTCATGCTGCTTGCAAACGAGACCGTGGCGGAGCATTTTCACAGCTTGCAGGTTCCTTTTGTCTACCGTATCCATGAAAAGCCGGCACCCGATAAGATGCAGGAATTTCAGAATTTCCTCCAAAGCATGGGGATAAAATTGCCGGGGAAACCGGAAAATATCCATCCGAAAGCACTTAATGAAATACTCGAGCAGGTTTCAGGAACACAAGCAGAAACAGTCATCAACACGGTCATGCTGCGTTCAATGAAAAAGGCTTCCTATAACACAAGCTGTCTTGGTCACTTTGGGCTTGGCGTGCTCTATTACTGTCATTTTACCTCTCCGATCCGTCGCTACCCCGACCTGATGATCCACCGCATCATCAAGGAGTCGTTAAAGGGCAAAATCGAGGCAGAGCGCAGAGCATCGCTCAAACAGAAGACAGAAGCCGCCGCAACCGCTTCTTCGACGGCAGAGCGCAAAGCAGAGGAGCTTGAACGCGAAGTAGAAAAATTAAAGAAGGCACAATACATGGAAAAGCATCTTTTCGAAGAATTTTCCGGCATCATAAGCGGCGTATCGAATGCAGGCTTCTTTGTACAGCTTTCAAACACGATCGAAGGTCTGGTGAAAGTAGATTCACTGGGAGATGACCATTACATCTTCGAACCTGAAAAATATCGCTTGATCGGCAAACGGCATCGAAAAGTATACGGACTCGGAAAAGAAGTCAGGATCTCTGTGATCGCAGTCGATCTAACAGCACGAGAGATCCGTTTTGAATTGATCTGAAAAAACCAAGCAATACGAAAAAAGGAAGCATAACGCTTCCCTTTTTTATTGTCCTAAAGAGAAAATCCCAATTTGTTTTTCTCAGCGGTCGGGATTCCAAAAGTTCGGTGTAAACAGTACAAGGATCGCAAACAGTTCAAGTCTGCCCATTATCATAAGAATGCAGAGATAGATCTTGCTTGGATCCGAAAAAGCATGGAAAAGGCTCTGCGGCTCCATCAACTGAATGCCGGTTCCTACATTGTTCAAAATCGATGCTGCCGCTGCAAATGCCGTTGCCAGATCGATGTTCTCCAAAGAGAGCAGAAAAGAACTCAGGAAAAAAACAAATACATATACATTAAGGAATGACATGATCAAAGTAACTCTTTCGGCAGAAAGGGGTTTCTCTTGAATTTTGATCGGTACCACTGCATGTGGATGAAGCTTTCGATAAAAACTTCGGCGAAGCTGCTTGAACAAGACTAAAACCCGAATGACCTTTACCCCTCCGCCGGTCGAAGCAGAACAGGCACCGACCATCATCAATGTAAACAATATTATTTTGCTGAAAACAGGCCATCCCTTGAAATCCGTGGTGTAATGACCGCTTGTAGTTAGAAAGGAAATCACCTGAAAAGTTCCATCACGCAGGCATTCTGAAAGCGAACCATAATCGTTGGCGAACCAAAGATTGCCGCTCACCAAAAGGATCGCAGTAAGCAAAATCAGAAAAAACGCACGCAATTCTCTGTTCGCTAAAAAATCCTTCCAGTTTCTTTGAAGAAGAGTGTAATACAAAGTAAAATTGATGCATACGAGCAAAGTGAAAATGGAGACGATCGTTTCCAGATAGGAACTTCCAAAATGAGCAAGCCCATCATTGTAGTTTGAGAAGCCTCCGACCGATACACTTCCCAAAGAAGCAATCAGTGCATCGAAAAGATCCATACCCCCAAAGCATAAGAGTACGGTTGCAAGCAGAGTAAATCCGATATAAATGATATAAAGGATCTTTGCGGAACCTGTCATTCGTGGAGCGACTTTATTCAATGAAGGACCCGGTGTTTCGACTTTCGCCATGAGTTGTCCGCTAATTCCAAGTGCGGGGAGCAGCGATATCGCAAAAATAAGTATTCCCATTCCGCCGAGCCATTGAGAAAAGGAGCGCCAGAAAAGGATTCCTTTCGGAAGAATTTCAACGTCGTAAAAAAGCGTTGCCCCTGTAGTCGTAAAGCCTGAAGTCGATTCAAAAAAAGCATCGACAAAGTTATCGATCGTTCCGGTCATGAGATAAGGAAGTGCACCGATCATAGAAGCAAAGATCCACGAGAAGGTGACAGCCAAATAGCATTCGCGGATTTTCAGATTCCCATGAAGATTATGATTTCCACGGCTCATCAGAAAGCCGAGCAAGACTACCGTGACAATGACCTTCAAAAACGCAAACGCAACTGCGGTTTCTCCGTATATGAGAGACACAAAAAGAGAAGGAAGCATCGAGATGCCGATCAAGGCAGAAATGATTCCCAAAATCCTTATAACAAGTCTTAAATTCAAACCCATATCAATATCCTCCTCAAAGCCTTAGTGCTGCCGATCCGGATTCCAGAAGCCCGGAGTAAAGAGCAAAAGGAGAGTAAATAATTCCAAACGTCCAACAAGCATGACAAAGCCCAAAAAGAGCGTGGCAGGGTCAGAATACAAGCTGAAATTCGACATCGGTCCTACAAGCGCAAAACCAGGTCCTACATTGCCGAGGCAAGTAGCTACAGATGAGATCAAAGTTTCCAGATCTACGCCTTCTATCGAAATCACCAGACAACTGATAAGGAAAACAGCGAAATAAAGAAAAATAAAACTGGCAATCCCGGAGACGGTGTCGGCAGAAACATTTTTGCCGCTGAGTTTGACCGGAACGACTGCCATAGGGTGCAAGCGCTTATAAATGCCACGGCGGATCAGCTTGAACAGGACGACGACGCGGACAACTTTGAGCGCGCCTGCTGTAGAAGAAGAACAGCCTCCGACAAACATCAGAAATAGGAGGATCATTTTACAGCAGGATGGCCAAAGGTTAAAATCATCACTGGCAAAACCAGACGTAGTCATGATAGAAACTGTTTGAAAGAATCCCAGTCGAAGCCCATGCCAAAAGGAATCCGTCGTATTGAAAACCACAAGCAAAATACCGAGCAGAACGCTTGCGCCCCCGATGATCCCAAGATAGGCCCGGAATTCACTGTCCCTAAAGAAACCTTTCCAGTTGTTTCGCCGGAGAAGATAATAGAGGTTGAAGTTGTTTCCGGCCATTATCATAAAGACTGCCATGACCAATTCGATATAAAGGCTGTTGAAATGGATGACACTGTTGTTATAACTGGAAAATCCTCCGGTTCCGACAGAACC
>CAZKCB010000179.1:0-4709 GCA_964550965.1 uncultured Oscillospiraceae bacterium | reverse complement strand
AGGAAGAGCGAGAGGAACTTAGCGGTCTTGTATCAGAACTTCGGCAGGAATATATGATCCTCATTAAGCTCCACTATTATGAGGATCTTTCTTTTCGGGAAGTAGCAAAAGTAATGGACAGCAACTACAACACAGTCGTTTCCTGGCATAAAAGAGCCCTCGCGGAACTTGCCGTAAAGCTTGAAGCCAAGAGGATCAGGGAAAACAAATATTAGGTATACCTTTTACTTTTTTGGAACGCAAGATTAACTTTGTTTTAGTAAATTGGACTTTACAAAAGTACAGTTGCTGTTGTATAATTACAAACGTGCCTAAGCGGCACAACATATGCGCCAGTAGCTCAGCTGGATAGAGTGCCGGACTACGAATCCGTAGGTCGGAGGTTTGAACCATATATGCAGTGGCAATAAAAATATAACCTTCCAAAGTGTGTGTATATTTTTATTGTAGCTAAAAAACTTTGCAACGATATGTAAGATATTATGAAAATCTTAAAGATACACTCTTGACAGATACCATATTTTACCACATGATGACTTTATATTGAAAGAGGAGGATCATTATATGAAAATAAAAGTATCTAATATTCTATCAAGCCTAGCATTACTTATCCTTATTTTAATTTCACCTGTGGTAGTGAATGCCGATGAAAATGCTAATGACATTAATGTACTTGTGAACGGAAATGAATTATCATTTAGCCAGAGGCCAGTGATAGAAAATGAAAGAGCACTAGTACCTTATAAGGAACTCTTTAAAGCTTTAGGAGCAGAAACCACCTATGAGGAAACTACAAAAACGATTAAGGCAATTAAAGGGAATATTGAGTTAAGTGTCAAAATTAATGATGAACTCTATGTGCCGGTTCGCTTTGTTGCGGAAAATATGGGATATGCTGTGAATATGGATAGTATGACAAAAACTATTTACATAGACCAGCCGATCAATGATGAAACTGCAGCCGCTAAGATTGATGCCTATATGGACACTCATTTAAAAAATGAAATGTTTTCGGGAACCATTTTAGTTGTAAGAAAAGGAAAAATAATTGCCCAAAAAGGTTATGGAATGTCAAATTATGAACTTGATGTTCAAAATACGATTGATACCAAATTTAGAATAGGCTCAATGAGTAAGGCGTTTACGGCCGTTTTAATTATGCAGCTTCAAGAGAAGGGCCTTTTAAATGTAAACGACTTCGTGTCAAAATACTTTCCCTCTTCTCTAAACTATAATAAAATAACACTCAATAATTTGCTTACGCATACTTCTGGAATTCCCGAATACACAAATTTCCCTGATAGTATGTCGAAATCATATACTCCAATGACCTCGGAGGAATTAGTAAATTATATTAAAGATAAGCCGCTTGATTTTGAACCGGGGACGCAGTTTTCATATAGCAATTCAAATTATATTCTCTTGGGTTCTATCATTGAAAAAATTACGGGTAAATCTTATGAAACCATGCTAGATGAAAATATTTTAAAACCTCTTAATATGAATGACTCTGGATATAATCATAATGAAACAGTACTAAAGAATCGCGCTTCGGGTTATTTAATATATAATGATGTTCTTAGAAATACAGATTATATAGACATGTCTTTTCCTTTCGCAGCAGGAGCATTATACTCGACAGTATCCGACTTATATAAATGGGATAGAGCGTTCTATGATGATAAATTATTAAAGAAGGAATCAATTGAAAAAATATTTACGCCTAACCTGGAAAAATACGGATATGCTTGGATAATAGATAACCTTTATGGAAGAAAGATAATCTGGCATGATGGTGCAATCAATGGCTTTTGCGGTGTGATCGCAAGATATCCTAAAGAAGATATATGTATTATTATACTTGAAAATAAGAGCAACCTTCTTATTGAAAGAGCGTTTCATGATATTTCAGCCATTCTCTTTGGAGAAAAATATAAACCCCCTGAAGTCTTCAAGGAAAAGAAAATCGATTCAGATCAAATAAAACAGCTAATTGGAGAATACCAAATTGCTCCTGACCAGTCGATAAGCGTTTCGGCAAAAGACGGGAAACTATTTATCCAGCCTTATGACGACATTATTCATCCTTTATCCGATACGGAATTTTATTCCAAAAGATATGATTGTTTCTTTACCTTTACTAAAGATAGCAATGGAAAAATCAACGGAATAGATGTGGATGAATTTGGATTGTTATACCATGCACAAAAGATAAAATGAGGAAATAAAAAAACGCAGAAATCAATGGCACCTCCACATGATAGATTAGGTATCTACCATGTGGAGGTGCATTTTTTATGACAAAACCTGAATTTCTTGCGCTATTTGCGGTATAATAATTATATGGGATCAAATAAAAGGGGGCGATATTATGAATAATATAAAGAAAGTTGGTATCATCGGCGGTGCTGTGGTCGGTGGAGTGATCGGCGGAGCAGTCGGGATCGTCGGGCGGGTCGTAAAAAGCAAGTTCCTTGAGGAACTGGGTGACAGCATCGTTGATTCGACGATATTGACAGGACAAATTGCGGGCAATGCTGTAAGCGGAGCGACAAAGGTCGTTGCGGGCGGTGTTCGCGGAAGTGCGGAAGAAATGAACGACGGCAAAAATGATTTGATGGATGCCGGCGGACAGGTGGTAAACAATTTTGTGTCGAATACAAAGACCGTGATCAACAACTCCGGAGAAATCTTCGAAGGGGTAAAGACCCACGATGGAAAGAAAATTTTAAACGGCGCAAAAACATTGGGTAAAATCGCTGTGATCGGAGCTGTTACGGTCGGCGCGATCAAATTATCCTCGGAGAAAGATGAAAAAAAGGATGAAGCATAAATATATTGAAACAAAGATAGGAAAGATCTGCCTCACGGAAGAAAACGAAGCGATTACCGAACTGCTTCTTCCTGGTGAGTTTGTTTCTATTGAAGTTGAAGAAGAAACGGCACTTTTGAAACGGGCAGCTGCGGAAATCAGAGAATACTTTGACGGTAAAAGAAAGACGTTTGACTTGCCGCTTGCTCCTCGCGGAACAGATTTTCAGCAAAGGGTCTGGGCCGAGCTTTCTGCCATCCCCTATGGAGAGACAAGAAGTTACAAAGAGGTAGCCGAGTCGGTCGGCTCGCCTTTGGCTTACCGCGCTGTTGGCATGGCAAACAACAGAAACCCGATTGCCATCCTGATCCCCTGCCACCGCGTGATCGGTGCAAAGGGTGACCTTGTGGGATATGGCGGCGGACTCGAATGCAAGAGATTCCTTCTTGCGCTTGAAGCGGAGAATGCCAGCGATTAAGTTGTGGTTGTAAAAAAAGCCGAAAGATGTTAAAATAACTTGGTATTTGATCTTTCAAAATATGTGCAGCATTGAATGACTGAGGTTGAAAATATATGGAAATAGAAATGAAATACAGTATCCCCGACAAAGTTTGTGCGGATGCGCTCTGGGAGGACATAGGTCTCAATGAAATGGCAGATGCTGAATCAAAAGAGACATTATATATGAAATCCGCTTACTTTGATACCGAGGATTTTGTTCTTTCAAAAAATGATATCGCATTTCGCGTTCGGATGGAAGGTACCCGGGTGGTGGCTTCTCTCAAATGGAATGGCACTGTTGAAAAGGGTCTCCATATACGCGGCGAAATCAATGTTCCTGTTGATGATCCGGCTTGCTTTATTCAGCCGTTACCTGATATTTTCAAGGAAAGTGAAACCGGAAGAGAAGTCATGTTTCTTGTAGGAGACAAAAAGCTTTGCAGTCTCCTTGAGATCAATTTTCTTCGCAGAAGGCTCCGGGTCGATACGGGGCGAAGCATCCTTGAGGTTGCCGTCGATATCGGGGAGATCATTACCGATTACGGAAACGCTCCGATCTGTGAACTTGAAATCGAACTCTTCTCCGGAGAGAACGAAGATGTGATCGCTTTGGGCAAGGTTCTTGCCGAAAAACACGGTCTTTCACCGATGGACGAAAGTAAGTATTCACGGGGTCTGAAACTCATTCATGAGGGCACTCCAAACAAGACAGCAAGCGAGATATAATTATTTGAGGCGAACAGCCGACATAATAATTATGCCTTTACTTTATGAGTACAAGGCAATATAATGTTATGCGCAATGAGGGAGCGAATCCCTCGCAAAATACAGGAGGATATTGTATATGAAATTCACTTACATTGGCAGGGACAAAAACGAAGTAACTTTCAAAATGGATGTTACCGCAGAGGATTTTGAAGCAGCGGTCGTAAAAGGATACGCATCCGGCAAAGACAGATACGTCGTTGATGGATTCCGCAAAGGCAAGGCTCCGCGTAAGCTCATCGAAGCAAAATACGGAGAAGACGTCTTTTATGAGGATGCGATCAATCAATTGTTTGCGGAAAATTATCCGAAAGCTCTTGATGAATTGAATATTGATCCCGTTGACAGACCGTCTGTTGATTTTGGAAACATTGAAGCGGGAAAAGGCTTTGAAGTCACCGTAAAAGTGACCGTATTGCCGGTAGTAGAAGTCAACGATTACAGAGGTATAAAAGTTGCGAACATCGAGATCCCCGTTACCGATGAAGACATCGCAAAACATCCAGAAGGCCTGCAGAAGAGAACTTAAAGAATGGTTGTTGTAGAACGTCCGGCCGCGAATGGCGATCCCCTTCTCATAGATTATACCGTTTTTTTCGGGGGTCATCGGATCGACGGCGATCCCGCTCGG
>CAZKCB010000178.1:0-4736 GCA_964550965.1 uncultured Oscillospiraceae bacterium | reverse complement strand
GTTTCCTGCTAAAAAGATTGCAATTTTAACGTGCATGGATACCCGTCTTGCCGAATTGCTTCCTGCGTCTCTCGGATTCAAAAACGGAGATGTAAAAATGATAAAAAACGCAGGAGCTGTTCTTTCTTCTCCATTTGGAAGCGTTATGCGGAGTTTGATCATTGCGATCTATGATTTGAATGTGGATGAGATCCTGGTGATCGGTCATTACGATTGCGGTATGCAAAGCCTCGACAGTAAAAAAATCATCGATAAGATCAAAAAACGAAATATTTCCGAAGAAAAAATAAAGCTAGTGGAATACTGCGGCATCGATCTGGACCACTGGCTAAAAGGCTTTGACTGTGTTGAAGAATCTGTAAAATCTACGGTTTCAACGATTGTAAATCACCCATTGGTTCCCGATGATGTGAGTATATATGGCTTGATTATGGATCCGACAACAGGAAAAATGGAACGCATTTGCTGATTTTTTCTGCTTCTATTCTTGACAAGAAAAGAGAACATGATAAACTATTGTTAGCACTCGGCAATATAGAGTGCTAACAATAGAAAATTGTTCATGGAGGAATGAGAAAATGGCAAAAAAGCAATTCAAGGCAGAATCAAAACAATTGTTGAATTTGATGATCAATTCGATTTACACTCATCGCGAGATTTTCCTGAGAGAGCTGATTTCGAATGCGAGTGACGCGATCGATAAAATTTATTATAAAGCCCTGACCGATGACAGCATCGATTTCAACAGTGCGGATTACTTCATCAAAATCATACCTGACAAGGCAAACCGGACTTTGAAGATCATCGATACGGGTATTGGTATGACAAAAGAAGAGCTCGAAGACAATCTGGGTATCATTGCGAAGAGCGGATCCCTGAATTTCAAAAAAGAAAACGAACTGAAGGATGGTTATGACATCATCGGGCAATTCGGTGTCGGTTTTTACTCGGCATTTATGATTGCAGATAAAGTGACTGTGACGACAAAGGCCCTGGGAAGCGAAGAAGCTTATCAGTGGGAATCCGAAGGGGCTGCGGGTTATAGCGTAGAACCCTGTGATAAAGACAGCGTTGGCACTGAAATCACCTTGAAGGTCAAAGAGAATACCGAAGAAGAGAATTATGATGAGTACCTTGAGACTTACAGACTCAAGTCGCTGATCAAAAAATATTCCGATTTTATCCGTTACCCCATCAAAATGGATGTGGAAGCAAGCCGATTGGTCGAAGGAACGGAAGACCAGTACGAAACCTATACCGAAGAGCGCGTGCTCAACAGCATGGTTCCGATCTGGAGAAAAAATAAGGACGAGCTGACTCCCGAGGATTATGAAAAATTCTATACTGAAAGGCATTTTGGTTTTGAAAAGCCGGTCAAGCATATCCATATCAAGGCCGAGGGCATGGTCAACTACAATGCGGTCCTGTATATTCCGGGAAAGATGCCCTTCGATTTCTATACAAAGGGTTTTGAGAAAGGTCTCTCGCTCTATTCCAACGGAGTCATGATCATGGATAAATGTGCGGACCTGCTGCCGGATTATTTCAGCTTTGTACGCGGTATCGTGGAGTCTGATGATCTTTCGCTGAATATTTCAAGGGAAATGCTGCAGTATGATCGTCAACTGAAGCTCATCGCAAAAAATATAAAGAGCAAGATCAAATCCGAACTGCTTTCCTTGATGAAAGATGATCGTGAAGGCTATGAGAGCTTCTATCAGGCCTTTGGCAGACAGCTCAAATATGGTCTTTACAGCAATTTTGGCGCGGATAAAGACGATTTGGTCGAACTCCTGATGTTCTATTCCTCAAGCGAGAAAAAGATGGTCACCCTTGCCGAATATGTATCGCGGATGAAAGAAGAGCAGAAATTCATCTACTATGCAGCCGGTGAGTCGATCGAGCGCATCGATCAGATGCCGCAGACCGAGATGATTTTGGATAAAGGATATGAGATCCTGTACTTTACCGAAGATGTCGATGAATTTGCGATACAGGTTCTCACGACTTATATGGAAAAGGAATTCCGTTCGGTATCAAGCGGAGATCTGGGTCTTGAAGAAACGGAAGATGAAAAAGAAACAGATGAAGAAACCAAAGAGGAAAAAGATCTCTTTGATAAGATGAAAGAGCTTCTCGGTGACAAGGTCAACGATGTCCGCTTTTCGAAGCGCCTCAAGAGTCATCCTGTGTGTTTGAGCACCGAAGGCGTCATATCGATCGAAATGGAAAAGATACTCAATTCGATGCCGAACGATCAGGCCGTTGCCGCGCAGAAGGTACTTGAAGTGAACCGAAACCATGAAGTCTTCACTGCGCTGAAGAACGCATTTGAACACGATCAGGAGAAGTTTGGATTATATACCCAACTGCTCTATAGCCAGGCACTTTTGATGGAAGGACTGCCGATCGAGGATCCGCTTTCCTTCAGCAATGATGTCTGCAAACTCATGAAATAAAAGGTCGATTTAAATAAAAACCCTGCGGTATGCGGGGTTTTTATTTTCGGAGTACCAAATGAGCAAATTGTATGATAATATATAGCTTAAAATAAATTGTCGAATGCTTCCGAGAAACGACCAGAATTTTCGACCAAAACGTTATTGTGGGATTGGAAACAAATCAAGAGAGGGTCAGAATGAAAGATATTAAAATTGTCGTAGTGGATGATTCGCCGTTTTCTGTAGCAATGATAAGCAATATTCTTACTGAAAATGGCTTTCAGGTTGTCGGAACTGCGAATTCTTTGGCAGAAGCCGTAGAAACGGTTGCTAAAGTAAAACCGGATATTGTTACGATGGATATAACAATGCCCGGAGGAGATGGAATCGAATGCACGAAAGCGCTTCATATAGTTGATCCGGAGCTTAAGGTCATCATTGTCAGCTCCATGATGGATGATGAAATCATACACAAGGCAAAAAAGGCTAAAATCGCAGGATTTCTTCAAAAGCCTGTCGACGCCGAAGAAATCACTTTGGCGATCAACCGGATCATGGCTGATGAAGAACTGTTCGTAGAGCTTGAAAACCTTTACTATGTTGCGTTTAAGGAAGCATTGAGTGACACCTGTAATAAATTTTTCAAATCCGTTCCCGAATATATCGAAGAAGAAAATGTAAACGATGCACAGAATTCCCGCGGGATTTCTGTTGTATTGGGCATTATAGGAAAGTATGGCGGCCGTCTGATCATCGATATGTCAAATGACACCGCGCGGAACATGGCTGCTGCTTTGCTCAAGGAAGATACTCTTCCAAATGACCAGGTCGTCAATGTGATCAGTGAAATTTCCAATATCGTAGCAGGCAATGCTTCTTCCTTCATCAATAAAAGAAACAATCTTTTCGGCTTCCGTGTAGCGCCTCCGACTGTTGTGTACGGTGAAGCCATTACCATATCAAAGGCTGAACTCAACACGGTTTCTTCTGTAAAAGCAGGAACCGTCTTTGGTGAAATTTATATGAATATCGGATTTAATAGGAGCGGACAGAATGAATAAAGAATACATGGCCGCATTCTCAACTGCTTTTCTTGATATCATGCCCCAGTTTGGAATTGCAGATGTCAAGCTGGAAAGAGAAATCGAATGTGGGAAAAAAATAGCTTCGGAAGGAGTTGCGTGCATTGTTGGAATCGTAGGCAATCTGGCGGGAAATGTCATTTTTTCAATGGATGAAGACAATGCCAAAAGAATTGCATCTTATATGATGGGCGGGATGGAAGTTTTGGAGTTCGACGAGATCGCACAGAGCGCGATCTCTGAATTGAGCAACATGCTTGCTGCGAATTCCTGCATCTGCCTGGCAACGATCGGAAAGAATTGGAATACCTTGGATATTTCAACGCCTACCCTGATGTATGGAAATTTTACGGTCAGCGGCAGTTATGACAAGGTCGCTTGTCTTCATATGACGATCGACGGATTCGGTTTTTACATTTATGTCTCTTTGGAGGAACGGTCATAAAGATTTCTGTATTACTGACGTTTATGCTATAGAAGAAAGAACGAGACTTAAAAAGGAGACATGAAATGGAAGCTAAAAATCCAAACCTTGAAAAAGAAGACGTGAACCCCTATTTTGAATTGAGAAAACAGGTTTTGGAGCTTGATTCGAATGCGTTTACAAATTATTTGAGTGAGCATCCTGTGTATGCGGCGATCGTGGATATGGATATGGGGAGTGCTGTTGCAACTTTGGTTTGTGTGGCAGATGGAACGACCAGCTTATATTTTTCCAACGGCGGAGGGAAGCTCGGACTGGGACAGGATCATGAAGCGGTGAAAACCGCGACCCTGACCTTCTTAGGAAGTGTAGAACAGATATTAGATCAGTTCGCCGCGACAGAGGAATATCCCTTGCCGACAGGATTAAAGCACACGGTTTATCTGGTAACGGAAAAAGGCGTTCTTGCAAAGAGCCTGGATCCGTTAAAGGCCGACTCCTATCCAAAGGAAATGCATTTCCTCAATTACCTCTATCAAAATGTTTTGATGAAGATCGGTGAAGCTGCATAAGGATTTCTATGATCGGTTTTAAAAGCCTCTGTGATAATAAGCAGAGGCTTTTTGAGTAACTTCAGGGATTTGTGATATATATATGTAAGCGTAATATTCTTTTTAAAGCGAACAGAGAAGGGAGATGCAAATCGTATGGCGTTGAGAACGCTGGTCCTGCTTTTTTTTCTGACTTTCTTCTACCTTGGATCAAACACGGTATTTGCGGTTGATAAGG
>CAZKCB010000177.1:0-4832 GCA_964550965.1 uncultured Oscillospiraceae bacterium | reverse complement strand
GCCATCAGAATTTTGACTTTTTACGAAGCCATCAAACAAGCATTGGAAATAAAAATCACTGCCACCAGCGTTGCAAGGACAAAGCTTGCATAGGCAAAGAAGCTCGCCAGACTATGTGCCCATAGAGTAACGGCAACATCACACAAAAAGAACAGCAGGATCAAGATTGTAGATAATTTCTCGTGCCATCTTATTTGAAATCGATTTCCCAATCTTTTTATTCCCTTTCTCCCCCAAAAACGGTTTTGAATTTTTTGACATCCTCGAAAATCTCTGCATTTTGAGCAATCCAAGACTCCGGTTTTTCCCACCAGCGAAATGCAAGCAAGAAGTCAATTTCATCCTGCAAGAAGCGATAACGGATTACCCGAGCCGGAACCCCCCCAACAATGGCATACGGTGGCACACTGTTTGTGACTACTGCGCCAGACGCAACAATAGCGCCATCACCAACAGTGATTCCAGCCAGTAAGGTAGCCCCCTGCCCAATCCAAACATCGTTCCCTATCCGAACCGCCACTTGGCTTTTTTTATCTGCATACTTTGTCTCTTCAAATTTTTGTGATTTTACATAAGAAAGGCCGGTAGCTATTCCCTTTGGAGAATAAAAACTGGGGTGCATCGAAACAAAGGTATTCGAGGGGTGAAAGCCGTTCACCGTTTTTACATCCGCCGCAATGCAGCAATATTTCCCAATGGTTGCGGACAAGCTGGAGCCAAGTCCAATATAGGAGGCATACCCAATTTCTCCCGTAAAGAACACGCCCTGGCACAAATGATTATGCCCTCCAAAAACAGACCGGTACCCAACATTCACATTTGGTGCAAGGCTAACATGCTTCTTCCTGTTTTTCACTGCAATCAATAGTCGCTTTAACACTTTTTTCATTCTGCGCCGCACTCCCGATTCTGCGAAGGCTTTTCCAGATTCCCAGCAATGGCCTTCCGCAATATATGTTGTACCTCTTGGGGCAGATGTTTGGAATATATCTGGTCTATAGCATCCCATCCCACGTCTCTATTCTTCGCTCCAGAGCAGAACGTTTCAATCCGCAAGGCATTTTCGGCCATCATATCTTTCCCCTCCCTGATCATCAAACATTCCGGATACAGACTTAATGTAGGGTCAGGATTGTCGCCCGAATAAAAATTGACAATAGGTTTTCCTGCCGCAATATACTCGAATATCTTACTTGGCTTAAATTCAGGCAATGTATTCTCAACATTAATCAGGACATCGGCTTGCAAAAGAATCTTCAGAATCTCTGACGAGCTTACGATGGCATGACGCAAAATTCTTCCATGAGACTTTTCTACATTGGCATCTATCATAGCTTCACAATCGCTTACCGCGTATAGGTGCAACTTGATTTCGGGATTTTTTATCTTCAGCATAGTCTCCAACAGATACTTGGGGCTTCGAAGCTCTCTGTAAAATCTGCCGGCATAAACCAGATGCACACATGGATCCTCAAATGTTTCCTTGAATTCTTTTTGTCTCGGTTTCAACAGAAGATACGGCAGCGGATATGTTTTTTCCTTGATGGAATCGTACAGCTTTGTGCTATTTTGATACACTTCCTCCGAAAGCAAATTGGCGTCTGCATAAGACAATACCCTTTTCTCTGCCTGAAAAGCGTTGTTCCCCTCCACGCCATTTTTTTGCCCGGAGAGGTAGCCAGCATAATAGGGGTCTACCGTATAAGCCACCCATCTTACTTCAGGATGTTTCTTTTTGAACGCCAATCCAGCAAGATGAGCGGCAAATGGAGAATTTACTGTAAAAACAACATCTACAGGGTTTGCCTCATGGATTTCAAGCAATGTCTTATACGCTTTTTTATAACACCAACGCAGATTATTGGGAAATAATACCACGCTTTGAATTCGCCCGATGCCTTTCATCCATAAGACAGCAAATCCCAAAACCCGCCGTAAAATAGCCGTCGAACAATTCTTGCCTTTTGCGCCAAACCAATATTCTAGCCAAAGGCGCCAATGACATAACCCATACAGCCTCTCCGCATCAACCACATCGCCATGAATTTTCTCGAGGTTAGAACTGATATAAATCACATCAACGATATATTCATCTTTGAGCAGAGAAACATATTGATGCGCACATCTCCCGGTAGGAGAAGGCTCCGGATAATAAATGCCTGCAATTAGGACAAGGTGTTTCAAATAAGTCTTTCCTCTCAAAAAAGATTGCGGATGTGTCTGCAATAAGCAAGGACGGAGCTTCCCGAGGCGGGCAGGTATGTTTCTCTCGTCCACCCTCGTTCTGGAAATAGCATTCGAAAAGCGCTTTCCAGAACAATATGATCCTCGGACAGAATTTCTATCAGAAGAACCTTCCAGCCCTTTGGCTCGTACTTTAAACAATTGTGCTTCTCGTTATAAACCAAACTCAACAATGCGCTCAATTTTACTTTTTCCGACTCCCTGCAGGAGAGCATTTCTTTGGGAATGTTGGCACGCACCAACTTGCTTGCTATAACGCAAGATGCAAGCACCCTGATTGTGGTTTTGTCAGATCGCGCCTGTTTTAAAATCCAATTCCAGTCGATGGCCCCCAAGGACAAATTCTTTATATCTGCATAGAGCCGAATATCCGGAGCTCTGGAAAAGCTGTGCAAAGACACATGCAAAAGACAAATATACATCAGCGTGCTTCTGTCCGGCAATGTGATTTCGGTATTTCTGAACTTATAGCACCTGTCCCATTCCAAGAAAGCATCTGCCTTAACGAAACAAGGCAATTTCATGCGGGAAAGAGGATCCCACGCAACGCTGAAATAAAAGCCATCAGGAAACCTTTCCGGAGAGCAAAAGCTCGTGTTTACCAGCTTTTGAAAGCTGTATCTTTCTTCAATTTGGTACCCTGTGTCTTGGAAGGAAGTGTAGATTTTTTCCTTTTCGCTAATGTCCGCATATAGATCCACATCTCCCGAAGCGAACAAGCTGATATCCTCGTCAGCAGACAACAAGGCCCCTAAGTTTTCCGTTACAAATATTTTTTCCACATGGTTTTTTTTAAATTGCCGAAACAGGTGCTCCGACTCTTCAAGAATTCTTTGGTTCCGTTGCTGGTAGCTTTCAAGTATCTCCTGCCAAAATGCCTTCTCCAAATCCAACGAAGCTAACAATTGCGCTATAAATGGCAGTATTTTCTTTTGCTTGGCAAAGGAATGAATTCGTTCTTTTTTTTCCCTTTCATACAGCTGACAAAGTTCCACAATTTCTAGTTCGCTGAATTCTGTTTTTTTCTTGAATCCACTGCGTGCTAGAAGATGATATCCGCTATTCATCGATCTCGCTCCAACCCATCAATTCTAATTCCCCTGCAATTCGATCAAAAATATCGGCTCCCCATGACTCTGGTAACTCCAGCATATCTTCTAAATAAAACAAAATGTCTTCCAAGACAAGTATTCCCATCACGGAATTCATCCGATACTCTTTTACCGCATCGTTTCGAAACAAGGCTTCCCTTACAGCATCGGTTTCCCTTTTTTCCATCATTTCCTTGAGCTTTCCGGCCCGGAGTATGGATAATAAAATGGTGGCACAATCATACCAAACACTCCGCCAGCCATATGTTTCCCAATCAATAATATAGGTTTTTTCGGCGGTGGTATCCACCCAGACATTCCCGGACTGCAAATCCCCGTGACTGGGCGCGACGGGAACCTTTTTATTTAGCTGGGAAGCCTGCCGAAAGGCAATCTCCGCAATTCTGGATACGATGCTGTAAGACCGTATGCCTTTCCTTTCCTTGGCGAGTTCCAGTTGAGAATGGATTTCAGCATATAGACCTCCGGCATACTCTTTGGCCTCAAGATGTTTAATGGTTGAACTTTGGACGAGTTTGCCCATGTTCTCCACCACATCCGTGAGGCACTTCTGGTACAAACTTTCTTTTCTAATGCGGGCTAAAGGCTGGCCAGGCAAGATCTGTTCACGGTACCAGTTTTCTCCATAATCGATGATCCGCGGCACAAAATCAAATTCTGCATGCAAGCGATACGATAATTCAGTTCGGAAGTATTTCAATGTAAAGGCATCCTTCACGATCGCATCTACATAACCCGCTTCAAAGTTGTAAATTCTCAACTTTCTGTTCGCTGGAAAAATCAGCACAGTAGACGAAATTTCTTCCTTATCACTGAGAGAAACAGCGGACTGCGACATGAGCCCAAGGGAAAAAATGCAAGCGCATACATACATTTTAGCAAAAATATTTTTCAAGGCCCGATTACGAAGATTATATTCATCAAGCAAAAATTTCAGGCTTTTCCATCCCGGTCTTCTGGTGGTGATGACCCCCAAATGTGAATACACCACCATACAATTCCGACCGCCCCATCTTTGGGTCTTCACGGAAACCTGCTTTTTTTTTACTTCACGAAAATATGTTTCCAGAGTTGCTTCATTGATCTTATAAAAATCTTCTCTTAATATCATTGCATCAATTTTCAAAATGCAATTCCCCCAAAATTTTCTTGTGGATTGTTCCGGGAGTTTCCAGCCCGTCCAACACCTTGGACCATTTTTGCTTATTCAACAGTTGTCTATACATCTGAATTTTGTTTTTTTTCAATTCCAAACTGTCCACCGTCAAATCCTCCTTTTGGATATCCCTACGGATAGACTCTTCCGCCGGGATGGTAAGGAAAAAAGAAACATTCGGCTTGGGAGAAACAAGAACTGCCGTTTTCCATAATAACCACTTGTCAATATCAAATTCGAAAAATTCGTTTTTCACTTCCACATATGTGTCCCAAATATAACGATCGCAGATCAGTAGCTGGTTTGTCTTTGCCAGACAG
>CAZKCB010000176.1:0-4907 GCA_964550965.1 uncultured Oscillospiraceae bacterium | reverse complement strand
TCATCAGCGGGGTGATCGGAAGAAAATAGATAACGCCCACTGTTATGGCGAAGAAAACGACTGCCCTTGTCAATGTCGCGCTTACGACGAGCCGGTCATGAAACAGGCTTATGAGTTTTGATCCGGAAAGGGTCACTCCGATGTAAATCATGGAAAGTGGAGTAGCAAGACCCGCAAGAATCGCAAGCAAGGATTTTACCGGTACCGGAATAAACGAATCCACACCCGTAAAACCAAGGCACATCCCGATGATGATGGAAACCACATTCGGATTCATGATCTGCCTGAAGAAATCCGAAAACGTACTTTTTTTCTGGTCGGTCCGATTTTCTTCAATGCGCTTGCATCTTTTCAGAACATACACGCCAAAGGTCCAAAAAACAATGCACATGACAAGATTGTTTGCTACCATAAGCAGCAAACCCGTCTGTCCAAAAAAAGCAAGCGTAACAGGGAAGCCCATAAATCCATTATTTGAGGAAAGCATGGAAAGCTGAAGCATCCCGCGTTTGGCCTGGGGTGTTCCCGTCAGGCGCATATAAGGAAGAACCAGCAGCGCATACAGGAAATACAAGCCTGCGGAAATAAAGGCCATCAAGGTGAATTCACCTAAGGTGCTTGGCGTGATGTCAAGTTCTATGATGCTCGAAATCAAAAGCGCCGGCATGGCTATATTGACCAGTATCGTCGAGATGCCTTCATTCATCGGGGGAGTGATCCAACCCGCCTTGCCAAAAAGATATCCGATTCCCAGTAAGCTGAACAGTATAAAAAATGGTTCTGCCATGCTATTGCTCCCTATCTGTTTTTGTTTTTTGCCATTTTACGGGCGTTTTTGATACCGCCCACCTCTCGAAACATCTCATTGATCTTCGTCGTTTCGATTTCCCTTGAATTCAGGCCCTCATATTTTGCTTCTTTTTTCAATTTCCGATAGCTTTCAAGCCGTTCGATCGGCAATCGGCCTTCAAGGATCGCCTGCTGCACGGCACACCCGGGTTCTTCTTTATGCGTACAGTCTCTGAATCTGCAGTTTTTTGACAACTCGTCGATATCAAAAAAAGCCTTTGCAAGATCCGCGCTTTCAAGCCCAAGCTCCCGCATTCCCGGTGTATCGATCACCATCCCGCCTTGCGAAAGCAGATACAATTCTCTGCTTGTCGTGGCATGTTTTCCTTTATCATCGTTTCTCAATCCGCTTGTTTTAATGAGAGTATCACCAAGCAGCCGATTGATCAAAGTTGATTTCCCGACCCCGGAAGATCCCATCAACGCAACGGTTTTCCCCTCGGTGATATAGCAGCGGATCTGTTCGAGACCATCTTCCGTCATGCTTGAACTAACTAAGATATCTGCACCGATCGCGACGCTTTCGACCTCTCTCCGTTTCTTCTCCACCTCTTCGCAAAGATCGGATTTTGTGAGAACGATCACCGGGCTTGCACCGCTGTCCCATGCAATCGCAAGGTAGCGTTCCAGACGGCGAAGGCTAAAGTCGTTGTTTAATGACATGCAGATAAATACGGTGTCAATATTTGCCGCAACGATCTGCTCTTCATTTGAAGTTCCTGCTGCTTTTCTGATGAATGCGCTTTTCCTTTTGAGAACATGATGGATGATCGCGTTCCCGTTTAGATCACTGTCGCGGTCAAGCATCACAAAATCGCCGACAGCTGGATAATCGGACAGGTGTTTTACTTCAAAACGAAACTTTCCGGACACTTCCGCTGCCATGATCCCATTTTCACAAACGACCCGGTACAGGTCCTTGGATTGTGAGATGACACGGCCGATGGTTTGTCCTTCATATAATGTGGCTTCACCCAAAAAACGAGGATTCAGCCCATAATTTTTCATATCGGTTTTATTCAATTTCATTTCCTCCTAAAAGCTAATAAGATATCACTTCAGGGAGGTCTGGTACATCTATTTTATTGTACGAACCTCCCGGCATCCTACAATCTCCGATGTATTTTTTTTAATCATAAAAAATGATTGCTCCTTTCACGTCACAGTTTAAAACATTGTATCAGTCAAAGATTATAAAAGCAATCCTCTAAACATCGCACTTCATCTGCTATTTTTCGGCAAAGCGATACCCGACACCGACTTCTGTACGAATGTATTTCGGATCAGCAGTGTTTTTTTCTATCTTGCGCCGAAGGTTTGCCATGAAAACCCGAAGAGACTGTGAATCATTATCATTGGAATAGCCCCAGACCGCTTTGATCAAAAAAGAGTGGGTCAAAACCTTGCCTGCATTTTCGACAAGAGTCGAAAGAAGTTTGAATTCGATCGGCGTCAGGTGGATCTCGACATCGTCAACAAAGACCTTCCTTTTCGAAAAATCGAGTCGGAAAGCATCAAGAGCAAACACGTCCTGCTCTTGATCTCTTGGCTGCTTTTTCCTTAAAGCTACTCTGACTCGCGCCAAAAGTTCGCCGATAAAAAAGGGTTTTGTGATATAATCGTCGGCACCGTTATCAAGCGCTTCGATTTTCTCCTGTTCCTGCCCTCTCGCAGAAACAACAATGACAGGTATGTCTGACGTGCTTCGGATCTGCTTGATGACAGAAAGCCCATCTATATCCGGCAGCCCCAGATCCAAAAGGACCAGCTGCGGATTTTCGTTCAAAACCAAGGAAATACCACCAACCCCTGTTCCTGCGGAAATCACTTCATAACCGTTTGTGTTTAAAGAAATAGATAAAAAGTTCAATATGCTTTTATCGTCTTCGATCAAAACAATTTTTTGCCTGCCCGTCATAGTCTTTCCTCCCCTGTGCTACAGCGGAAGGGTAAAACGAAAGGTTGCCCCACCCGATCCATTATTCTCCGCCGTAATCGTTCCATTATGTGCTTCTATGATCGCTTTGCAGATACTAAGTCCCAGACCGATCCCCCTCTTCCCGTCGGTACCATTCGGATGTCCGGTTACAAAGCCCTCAAAGATTTGAGGAAGTATATCGGCATCGATACCCCCGCCGTTGTCCTGCACCTCAAAGATTGCCTGTTCCCCCTCTTTTCGAACGCGAAGGCAAATAGCTGCGTTCTCTTTTGTATGATTTACTGCATTGTCTACAAGATTTACAAGCACCTGGACGATCAGACGTCCGTCCATCGGAACCGCAAGGATCTCTTCCGGGATGTCAAAGGAAAGTTGATGATTTTTCAAGATCCTTGAAACACGGGACGCCGTTTCGGAAACGATATCGTCTACGACCTCGTTTTCTTTTTTGATCTGCAGCTTGTTGTCCTGGATGCGCGTCATGCTTAAAAGGTTATCCACCAGATTATTCAGCCAGGTCGCATCACTGCAAATATCGCGAAGAAGTTTCAGGATCGTTTCTTTATCGAGACTATCGAAGCTCTCGATCAGAAAGCTTCCGGATCCTGCAATCCCTGTGAGCGGTGTTCTCAAGTCATGCGAGATCGATCGCAGCAAATTGTTTTTCAGTTCGGCTTTCTCGACCTGCATTCTTGTTTCCTTTTGGCGGGAGTCCAATTTCTCACGTTCGATCGCAAGCGCCAGCTGTGATATGAGCGCATTGATAAAGGTCATTTCGTTTTCGTCAATATCCAGAAGGCCGCAATGAAATGCAACAACGCCTAGAATCGTTGTTTTGCTTTTGATTGGCAAATATTTCCATTCAGATGTGACGAAAAAGGATGTCCCGACACCGCAGGGAAGCAAATTTGAAAGACACCACTGCGCGGCGGCTCTTTCATTTAGAGCTTCCTCGACCTCAGGTGTTTTAGGCTCCAAGTAGTAAGGCTCATCAAGCTCTGTGAAAGTCTTCGCAAGATATACGATAGCCTGCCTGTTTTGAACCTCCGGAAGACTTTTGACAGCATAACGAAGAATGTTGTCCATGCCGCTGATATTTAGGTAACCCGTGCTCGTCTCGTAAAGGATATGCGCATGCTGCTCGTTCGCGATAGCTTCATCCGCGTGTTTCTGAAGTTTAGACATCAGCGTTCCGGAAATAAAGCAAACGATAAGAAAAAGAAAAAGCATCAAAGCATTTTCCTTATCCGCAACACGCAAGGTAAAGCGTGGTGCAGTAAAGAAAAAATTGATGCAGCAAATACAGGCTACCGAAGAGATCATGCCCCATGCATAACCGCTGGTTTCAATAATGATCAGGAGCACACCTATCAGGTAAACCATTATGATGCTTCCACTTTGCAATCCAAACTGATCAAGCGCAATGGAAATCAAGGTGCTCAGAAAGAGAATAAGCATGGTTTTCCCGAGATAAAGGAAAAATTTGCGGACAGGATCTTGTTTTTTCATACCGCGCCTCCACCAGCATTGTTTCTATAAGTGCAGAGTCAAATTCCTCTGCACTTATAGTTTATACTTATTTTACAATCTACGCAAATTTTCTGCCAGGTTTCTTATGCCCAAAAGATTGCGTTTTTTGCAGAACGAAGAAGTTTCAGGAACGCAATAATGACTACAAAGATTTCGAGCCTTCCTACAAACATTCCAATGCTAAGCGACCAAAGCACCGATGGGTCTGCATCATAAGAAGTGATCCCGGCGGAAAGACCAACGCCTCCCATAGCCGAAGAATATTCAAACATGGCTTCCTTCAAACCAAAGCCGTGCATGCAAAGGAAAAGGGTTCCTGCCAGAAAGACAAACATATATACAAAAATGAATATACTTGTTTCTGCCTTCATTTCGGTTGTAACAAGCTGCTTCTCTGTTGGCTTTCGGATAAAATCTGCACGAACGATCCTTCCGCTTGAGAGTGCGTCTCTGAAATGCCAGATGATGCTTTTAAATAAAATGTACAGTCGGAGCTGCTTGATTCCTCCTGCCGTCGATCCTGCGTGTCCTCCGGCAAGCATCAACAATGTGATCAGTAAAAACAGCGTCGATGGCCAGGTAGCAAAAG